>CAWUNX010000162.1:0-8259 GCA_963923905.1 uncultured Methylocucumis sp. | reverse complement strand
CCATTGCGCACCTATGGTTACGCTTGCGGTTTCCGTTGGATGAGCCACATCGCTGACATCGAATAACGCCACTTTCATACCGCCAGTGACGACACCATTTTCAGTTTCTTTTGTATCTTGACCAAAACCTAGTAAATGTGTGTCATCGTAAGGGTGTAAGTAATTACTAAAGCCCGGGATTTTTAATTCTCCTAGTACGCTTGGCGCTGTGGGGGTAGCTAAGTCAATAACGAATAACGGATCAGTTTGTTCAAATGTCACTAAATAACCACGATCACCCATAAAGCGAGCTGAAAAAATACGTTCGCCTTCAGCTAAGTGTTCTAAGCGTCCGGCAATCGCCATGTTGCCGTCTAATGTGTACAAGTTATTCCAGGTTTGCAACGTGCCAGTATCGCCCGTTTGTGTCCATTGATCAGTCGTAGTGGCAATACGGAAATAACCGTTATGCTCATCCATTGCATAAGAATTTAACACGGTCCCAGGAACTTCGCCGGTGTTATTAAAGTTAATAGCGCCGTTATTTAATGAAAATTTATAAATATGAGTAGAGGGTGCTGATACTGTCTGCTGCTCAGTCGCGTTGTAATTGTAATCAGCGGCCGATAAATACAAATTGTCTTTTGAGCTATAAGCAATATCGCCGCTACCTAAATACGCCTTAATCGTTGCTGCATCATTAGGAGCATCTAAACGGAAACTGCCGACAACGACATAATCCGGTTCGACGAAATTAGGGAAATAATACAAGTCATTTAAAGCCAAGGTGTGTTCAGCCCCTTGATTGACTGCACTATCAACAATGTGAGGCAATACCGTATCTCTAGTCATTGCCGAGTTTTTGGTAGTTGAACTAGCATCTAACATCGGTTCAATCATCGTATACATGAAGTAATACGGGTATTTGCGTGCTAATAAATATACTTGGTTGTCGATGCGGCGTGATGATAAATAATCACCGCTAACAGCCACTTGTCGTTGCAGCACAGGTGTTGCGCGGTTACTAATGTCATACACTCTGGCACTGGTACGACTTTCACCCGATGGTGCCCAAATTGCAATTTTGGCATGACCTTCATTGGGTAAAACTGGCACGTCACCGCTATCGCTGTCGGCATGCCAAGCTGTGCCAATGACGACTAATAAATTATCTTTGACGTATAACTCGATAGGATAAAAGCCATCATCAAACTTTATGCTTGACGTTAACGCCATCGACGAGGCTGGGTAGGCGCTGATAATGCGCACTTGGTTGTCTTGTATGCGGTAAATATAGTTTCCGTCAGTTTTGACATTATCACCTTCATCAACACCGGCAACTTGCACATTAGTATCAGAATGTTCCGGGCTAGCAGCGCTAGTGTCGGATGCGGAAAACACAGCGGCTCCATCTACTGTTGCTAGCGACTTCATCATTATGTAATGATTGTTGCGTATGGATTTTTTGTTTAATAGCTTTTTTAAATGCTTAAACGAGGTAACTTGTTTAGGCTTAAGTCCCTGCGCTTTAGCGTTGACATCGACAGTGTTGGTTAAAGCGAACAACAAAAATGGCAGCGCTAGCAGCGCGATGCCTTTGTTTGAGTTAAAGCTTGAGTTTGTCATAAAGCGACTCCTAGGTTGTAAAGAGGTTAACGATGGGGGTAATCGTTGAGCTTTGGTAATCAAATCTATATGCTAGATAGGGAATAAAATTAGCTTTAATAAATTTGATGGTGTTACTATAACCCATGAGCGGTGAACCAATTGTTAACAAAAAATCTCACTCGCATGAGTTGAATTTGTTCGGTATTATGCGTCTAAGCAAAACTTTAGTTAGGTTTAATCTATGAATAAGAAAAATATTATTAAGCTTAAAATACAATTCTTTAACGTATTTTTATGGCTGCTATTATCACCTTTGACGGTGTTAGCGCATCAATTAGCGATTGAAATGAATACCGCACCAGGTGGCAAAATTGTGTTTGCGGATCATAGCGAGTGTGCTGTCCAGTGTGTGTTGGAGTTAACAAATTCCGGTTTAGTCAGTTTATTTGCTACGCCAGAACCGGGCTACCAATTTCATGCTTGGGGTGGTGCTTGTGCCAACACCTTAGGGCCGTTATGCACATTAGCGGCCGATCAAAATTTATCAGTGAGCGTAAGCTTTGCACCAAATAATGCCACTGAAAATGAAATTAAAGCCTTGTTGTTAGTGCCTGAGCCTGGCGTACAGGCGACGGTGTGGAATGAATTTGTCAGTGAATATTTTGCCAATCAATGCCCTACGATTTATGGTGGTGTGCTGCTAGAGCACGATGCGATGAACCCAATTAACCAAGTTTATTGTTATCGATTAACTTTAGGGTATTACTCGTTATTCACTCCTGATTTGTCTGAACCTGTTGAGCTAACCCAATTAACGCAAATTAACGCTGAGATTCGAGCCGCTTTGTTAGGCATTATGAATAAGCATCCTAATTTAAGCGTCACTATTGTGGCTCAAGGATTATCTGGCTTAGCGGCGCAAAAGTTGCTAAATGAAGATGATATGGACACATCGCTCATTGGCGTGTTGTCACTGGCCTCTCAAACTAAGCTCATGCAACAACATTCAGCGCAAGCAACGTTCGAGCGCTTGTTAACCGTTAATTTAACACCAGAACAAGAAATTAAAATTAGTGCCGCATTAGCAACATTAACCCAAACGTGGTGGTCAGCTCAGTGACCAAATGGTTAATACCCAGCATATCGTTAGCGTTGATATTGCTAACAGTGAGTGCTGATAGGCAGATTACCCAAATGCTAGCATACACGCTTAGTACAGCGGGTAGCGGCTTGAATAAAACGCTTCAATTAGTAAAGCCACTTTCTACGCAAAATGACGGTCAGTTTATCCCGTTATGGCCGTGGTCATCTAATGACGAATCCAGTATAAATCTAGCTGTTAGCCAAGATAATTTAAAATCTGCTCGTTTGCAAAATCCAGAGCAGCAATCGGCTAAGCAATTATGGCTTACCTGGAAGTCATTATTAGTACAGTCCCAGTTTCAACAAATTCCCATTATCGGTGCATTGTTAGCAAAGCGCTTGCAAGAACAGACAGAGCCTTCTGTGTATGCAGCCATCAGTTATTTATTAGGCCAAAAAAGCTTAGCAGCAGAAAGCAAAGCCTTATTATTGGATTTGTTGGCCGATATTGCTACGCCAGAAGCTTTACAATTGTTGTTGGAATTAACTCGCAATGGACAAGACTCGTCGCTGTATTATCTCGTTTTAGCGGCAATCGCACGCATAGGCGACAACCGTTGGAATGGACAATTTCATCAAGAATTGTCTCCCTTGTTAGAGTCAGCATGGAATGATGCAAACACAACGGATCCGGCCTTAATTAATGCCTTAGCGACAGCTATCGCTAAAATAGGTGCGCCAGAAGGCGTTAATCTGTTATTGCTTACGCTGTCAGGTTTAGAGCAATACAATCAAGAAATAGGTCGGGTTAAACAAGAGGCTGCATTTAATGCCGTACCGCAAACGCGTAACCCTGACTCTGTCGGCGTATTAAGTGAATGGCTTGAGCAGGAAAGCATAGGCTCACCTGGATTTGAAGTCAGTGGTGCTGCTCTCGGAGGGATAGGCACCCCCGAATCTACGCAAGAAATTATCGATTGGGCGCAAGACGCACCCGATGAAGGTGCACGTAATTTAGAGAGCTGGTTATCTGACGTTGATGACGGTAAAGTGAAAGAAGCCTTAATCGATACCTCAGGAAACCTTAAATCTTTTGAAAGCACTCAAGTTAGCGAGGTAGTTCATAAACACACGAAACTACCTCATGCTAATGACCAAACGGCTTTTTCCACCTCGTCGATGCTATCCAACGAAGCGAAGGCGCCTTAACTGTAAAATCAATGGGTTACTTTTTAGGCGGTTACTGATGTTATTGTTGCAAAATGGCTAGGTCTTTAAATCAGACCACCTAGGGGCTTATACTGGAAGTGAGGCAAGTTATGGCTTAATACTTTAGTCTTACCAGCCAATCGCGTAACACCCCTAACCAGATTAAATCTTGAAAATGCACGCAATCACAAGCACGCAATAAGCCGACCACGCCGACTATAATCCAAAAAATATTCAGAATGCTGTAAGCAACATCTTTTTTTAGTAATGCGCACCAAGATAATAAAACCGCATCTACGGTATTAAAACTCCATACAAACATAAAAGGGCTTTCAGAGCCTAACCAACTGACTAAGGAAAAACTAAAAATCCTCATTAATACGCCGATAATTTCTATCAGCCTTATATTGTTGTAAACCAATGAATTAATAAATGGCAGCATGTAATGTTAGTGCAAGGGATTGGACGCGTTTAATCGTCGGTGGTAGATAAGATTCTGACAATCGCGTTGATGATGAGTTGTGTTGTTTTGGCGCCGGCATCAATATGACCTAAGCTACGCTCACCTAAATAAGATGCACGACCTTTAGTAGCGCGCATATTGCGGGTTGATTCCACGCCTTCTTCTGCAATCGCTAACAATTCCGGCCATAATTGAGCTAACTCTGTTGAGTCCATTGCCGCTTCTATTAAATAATCGGAAACCGGCATTAATACATCTAACATGGTTTTCTCGCCAGCATCGGCTTTACCACGTTGTTTAACGGCGGCAACTGCTTGAGCAAATATTTGCGCAAATTGCTTTAAATCTAACTCCAGTCCACGTCCCGCTTTGGCGAGCGTAATAAATAACGTGCCTAGAAGAGAGCCTGATGCACCGCCAACTTGCGTCATTAACGTCATGCCTATTTTTTGCCAAGCACCCGACCAATCCAGTGGCGGATACTCTGAGCTATGTGCTTTTAATGCGGCAATACCCCGTTTTAAATTGCTCACATGATCACCATCACCCAGTGTTTGATCTAATAACGTTATTTCATCCGCATGAGCATTAATACTCTGCTCAATGGCTTCGATAATCGCAGGTAAATACACTGTAGGGTAAAACATGATAACCTCCCTTCTGTTATTATTATTGCAACCAATAGGACAGTGCTAAACCAACAAAGATAGCTATGCCAAACCAATTGCTATTTAAAAATGCTTTAAAGCATAAGCTTTTGTCTCTATGGAAAATAAGCTTTTGTTGATAGATTGATAAACTTGCCGCAATAACCAAACCTAAGTCGTAAGGCCAAGTTAGCTGTTTTAAGTGTCCTATCCAAAATAAGAGTCCCAGCATAACGATTTGTAACAGCGCAATGATCTGTCTGTCGTATTCGCCAAATAAGATAGCGGTGGACTTAACACCAATTTTCAAATCGTCCTCTTTATCGACCATCGCGTACATCGTGTCATAAATTAACGACCATAGGGCAACAGCCGCATATAATAACCAAGCGACTAAAGGTAAGCTATTTATTTGTGCAGCAAATGACATGGGTACGGCCCAGCCAAACGCAAGGCCTAAGTAGGCTTGCGGTAAATGCGTGTAGCGCTTCATAAAAGGATAACTTGCCGCCAAAAATGCGCCAACGAATGACAACATAATGGTTAAGCCATTCAATAGTAAGACTAAACCGAAGGCGATTAACGCCAACACACTAAAAACAATCAACGCCTCCTTAGGACTCACCTTGCCAGCGGCAATAGGGCGTAATTGAGTGCGTTCGACATGCGGGTCGAAATCTCTGTCAGCATAATCATTAATCACACAACCGGCAGCACGCATAACCACGACACCTGCGCAAATGACGGTTAGCACTAAACCATCGGGATTACCATCAGATGCCAGCCATAGTGCCCACAGCGCAGGCCATAACAGAATTAAAATACCAATCGGTTTATCAAAACGGGCGAGTAGCCAATATTGCTGCAAGCGGTCTAAAACAAAATCTTTAGTCATGGGTGATTAAGGTCTGAAATCGTAGAGGCTAATGCTATTATAACCTTTTGCTTACCAACGGGGGGGCTATGACGGTTATTTGTTACCACAATCCGCGATGCGGAAAGTCACGCGATACATTAAAACTATTACAAGACAAAGGCTTAGCAGTTGAGGTTATTGAGTATTTAAAACAGCCACCTAGCACTGCCGAGTTAGAACACATTTTAGACAAACTAGGCATGGGACCCCGCCAATTAATGCGTAAGCAAGAAGCACCGTATAAAACCAATAACCTGGCCGATGCACAGTTAGATAACGCCACGCTAATACGCATCATGGTGGAAAATCCAATCTTGATAGAACGGCCTATTGTGCTAGCCAATGGCAAAGCCGCTATTGGTAGGCCACCTGAAGCGGTGTTGGCTATCTTATAATTATCACAACAGAGCAGGGGGAGCATCATGTCAAACCTCACAGAAAAACCGCTAGCGATTGTCGCTGTTTGTACCATAGGCTTAATCAATGCGATACAAATGCTGCAATTAGTGTTCTCGCCTATCGCCAAACAGCTTCATGGCATGTATTCTGCTTATTTTATGGTTGCAATTATTGCCAGCTTAACGTGCTTAGCTGGCTTATGGTTTATGCGGCGCTGGGCAGCCATTGCCTATGCACTTATTTTGTGCATTAACCAATTAGTACTAGCCAATATGAAGCTATGGGAAGTCAGTGCGATGATGATGCCGGTGATTATTATGGTGTTGATGGCTAAGTATTATCAGGAGATGAATTAACAGTGTCTATTATTGAAAATTTACATGTCACTAATTTTAAGTGCTTCAAGCAATTGGATGTTAAAGGCTTAGGGCAGGTTAATTTAATTGGCGGCAAGAACAATGTAGGCAAGACAGCGTTTTTGGAGGCGGTGGAGTTATTAGTATTACCCAAAAAAGCTTTGGACTTAACTCGCTCAATCTATGAAATCTTAAAAAGGCGACAAGGTGAAAGAAAAGAATCTAAAGGGGTGGAAATTGATTTTTTCCATCAGAATAGTTCTGAAATAAGAGTTCGTTGTGATTTTAAAGACTGCAACATCATCAAGTATGAAAGTGATATTTCAAATGCCGACATATTTAGTAAAGACGACAATATGGACGAGTTATTGCCGACCGAAATGTTAACGATGTCGGTTAATAACGATAAATATTCGATGCCTATAGACAAATTCTTAAAGAGTTCAGGGTTAAGATACGAGATGAAGTTAAATGCTAGTATTTTTATTCCGTCTTCAAGAGTAATAGAACGCGATATTGCAGTTTATTTCGGTCAATTGACAGAATTAGATAAAGAAAATTATCTAAATACATCATTAGCATTTGTTGATTCAAACATTTTAGAGCTTAAAGTCGTTCCGACAAGCTCAGGTGTTGATTTAAAACTAAAATTAAACAACACCGACTCTTTGGTATTGCTATCTTCTTTAGGCGAAGGCATTAACCGCTATATCGCTATTCTTTGCGCAATCTGGGCGAATAAAGATGGTTTTCTGTTAATTGACGAGATTGAAAACGGCATTCATTACACTAATTATCCCAAACTGTGGGAAATCATTTTTAAAGTCAGCGTAGAGGCTAATTGCCAATTATTTATCACTACCCATTCGAAAGAATGTATTACTGCATTCAATGATATGCAGTTTGAAGTTACAGGTTGCCATGCGCAATATTTTGAGTTCTACAATAATCTTAAAACCAATTTGATTGTTGCTTCACCCCGCGATAAAGAACAACTGCGCTACGCACTAACTCACGAAGGCAGGGTGCGCGGTGAGTAATAATCTGCTGATTGTTGAAAGTTACAATGATAAGTTCTTTATTGAGCGCTTACAGCGCGAGCTACGCAACGCAGATTTTTTGGTTGATAAGCCCATCATCAATGATTTTGAGTGTTTAGGTGGATTAACCCAAAAAAGCTTGCAAGATAAATTACGAGAAGTGTCTTTTGATATTGGCAAAAGAGGGCTAAGCAAAATCGGTGTCTTAGTTGATGCCAACTCTAAAGGTATCCAAGACCGTGTAGAACTCATTAACAAAGCTATCAAAAGCATAGACCCAAACATGAACATATTGGCAACCAGCACTTGGTATAACAGTGCATCGTTAGGTGTTAACTTTTCTTGCCATGTTATAAATGTTAATGGTTTCGGTGAGCTAGAGACGTTGTTAAAAACCATCAAAAATAAGTCGTCACCTTATGCTGATTGTCTTAACGCTTGGCGACGCTGCCTAGATAATCCACATGTTAAGGCTATCAGCGACAAGGATTTCAATAAATTCTGGGTTAATGTCTATCAACGTTATGATGGTTGCAGCTGTCTCTTATACACATCTGAC
>CAWUNX010000161.1:0-8269 GCA_963923905.1 uncultured Methylocucumis sp. | reverse complement strand
CTCGCAACCCGGTAGACCCAAGTGCGGAAATTGCTTTCTCCACGGAAAGAATTTAACGCTTTAATGACCCGAATCAGGATTTCTTGAGTAGCATCTTCTGCGTCATGAGGGCAGCAAAGAAAGCGGATAGACAGGTTGTGAACATCTTGTTGAATGGCACAAATAACCGCTTCCAAGGCCTTATGGTCACCCGCTTGAGCGCAAGCCACTTGGCATTCTAATGAATCTGCTGTGCTAATTTTAGTCATGCTGTTCGAGAAGTTCTTTTAGATTTTGTAGTTCTTTGCTCAGTGTACTAGCTTGGGCTTCTAGTGCACCTTCGAGCTGTTCTAAGGGTAACGGCGGTGGTGTTAACACAAAGGTGTAAACACAGCTTTTACTGTCCAGCGCTACTACCCGTGAATAAGCAGCGGCTACACTGCCATCTGGAAATTTCATCAGCCAGTCTATTGTACCTTGTTCTAGTGATGCTTTAACGTCAAGGCCAATCTCTATTTCGCCAGTTGGCGTTCTTAATACGGCCTTGTCATTATTTGCCGATGCGAAAGCATGAGTCCATTGCGGTAAATGGCTAGGGTCGGCGATATATGAAAAAGCTTGTTGCTCAGTCGTTTGTAAGTGTATGCCTTGCACATTAAACATGTTCATTGTTTATTCTCGTCTGTAATTAAGGGGCGGAAATCTATGCTTCCAATTACTTAGACTTCAACGCTGGATTGGCTGTGACAAGTTTTTTGCAAAAGCCTTAGGCAATGTCTTACTGCCTATTTTGGAGTACAAAGCTCGCTTTGTGTAGCGTCTAAACATGGACAAGACAAGCCTTACACTTCGAAAATGGACTTAACTTAATGTAATGCCTAAAAAATACACAACCATGCCCCACTACGTTAGTAATTTCCGGCTCATTTTTCATACTCTCAGACATATTTTCAAGATGAATGCACATAGATGCCAAAAGCAGTTAACCGTACTATGAATGAGAATGTCGACATGACGGCGTTCTCATACAAACCATAAACACGTTGGAGACTCTAATGAAAAAGTCATTTCAAACTATTCCAAGCATCTTCATGTTAGCAGCATTACCAGCAGTATCCGCGTTTGCTGCCAATCCTATAGGAAAACTTTATACCATGAGCAATGCGGCTACAGGTAATGAAGTGCTGGTTTATGACCGCTTGTCGGATGGCAGTATCATGCAGACGGGACATGTACCTACTAATGGCAACGGCACAAGCACTGGACTAGGCAATCAAGGTGCTATGACGTTAAGCAAGGATGGTTTTTATCTATTTGCAGTCAATGCAGGTAGTCACTCGGTATCCTCATTTCGGCTCACCCCAAATGGCTTAGTTTTAGTTGAGGCTGAATCTTCCGGCGGTATAAGACCGGTTAGCGTTACTGAAGATCGCGGGCGTTTGTATGTTTTAAATGCCGGTGATGAGACTAATCCTGGCAATATCACTGGGTTTTATATTCAACCAGGCGGTAAACTGGCACCGATAGCAAATTCTACCCAAGTGTTAAGCAGCACAACAGCTAGCACCGGTGCGGCTCAAATTCAATTCAGCGACGATGGACAGCAGCTTATTGTCACAGAAAAAGCGACTAACTTGATTTTGACTTACACTTTAGATGCTGAGGATAGAGCGGGTGCGCCTAAAGTAAACGACTCTGCTGGCAACACGCCGTTTGGTTTTGCTGTAGGTAAACGTAATCAGCTTTTTGTTTCCAATGCTGAAGGTGGGACTGCTGACATTTCGACATTGTCATCGTACCGGTTATCAACTAACGGTGAATTACAAACGCTTAGTCCAGAAGTGGCGACCAACGAGACAGCGGCGTGTTGGGTGGCGTTAACACCTGATGGTCGTTATGCTTATACGACTAATACGGCTAGCGGTACTATTTCTGCATTCCGAATTGGCTTTAACGGCAAAGCCGTCTTGTCTGATAATGATGCAGGTATTGCCGGAGAAGGTTCGGGACCGATTGATATGATTGTTGGACCGGAAAGTAGGTTTTTATACACGTTAAATGCCGGTACTGATTCGATTGCAAGCTTTGCCGTCGGTTTAGATGGTAGGTTAACGCTATTGACGACTATGACGGGTTTACCGGATGGTGCGAATGGCTTGATTGCTAGATAATACCTAATCGAGTTTAGCGGTTTTTTTTGTTAGAACCCGCTAAACTTTTACCCCCTATTTTGCGGAATTGTCCAGGGCCTATGCCCATAATTCTTTTAAAGGCTTTGCTAAATGCGGCAGCGGATTCATAACCACTGCGTTCGGCAACATCTAGCACCGTTGCACGTTCTTGTTCCAGCCATCGGCGAGCTAGATACATGCGCCAAAGTGTTAAAAACTCAATCGGTGGCATACCGCAAGCCTGAAAAAAACGCTCGGCAAAGACGGAGCGAGACAGATGTGCTTTTTCGGCTAAGCTGGCTAATGTCCAGTTCAGGCTTGGGTTTTCATGGATAGCTAATACGGCTTTACAAATTTGGGCATCACCGAACGCACCTAATAAGCCTGGAACACGCAACTCTTTTGCAATTAAATCACGCACGACATAAAACAATAAAGCATCTGCCAGCCGGTCTAGTATGGCGTTCGCGCCAACGTCATCCTGGCTAGACTCAGCAAATAAAAGGTCTAGCAGTATCCGTGTATTCATGGAATTTACTTCTGACGGGTTGCTAATCACAATAGCATCGGGCAATGCGCCCATTAACAAGCGTCGGGCGGAATAATCGATGATTAGAAATCCACAAATGAGCCCTGTACCTGGATTCAGGCGGCTCAAAGTCATTAGCGTAGTGAAATTTTTTATTCCGAAGGCGGTAGGTTTTTCATCAGAAGCGCTTATCACATGGCTAGCATCATGAGGGAAAACCACAATATCGCCGTTTTGCAAGCGCGTTGGTGTCTCTACAGTCGGTAAATGCAGCCAACACTCACCTTGGCAAATAATATGAAAATTAACATTGCCGCTACCTGACGTGTCTAATGCCCACGAGTCACACAGTTGTCCCCGGAAAAAAACATCGGCACGAAAATTGATTTGTCTTAATATCTCGTTAAGCGCTGGCTTGGCTTCTTGAGGAAAAAATTTTTTGCTATCGTTTGAGAACACCGTATAAACACCTGTTGAAGAAGAGAATTGAAAGAATTTAGTTAACAATTTTAGCGCGTTTTAGATGTTACGATGTTGGTTTTAAGCACCTTCGTTCCGGCATAGCTATCTTAGGCCACAGCACTGGGTCAGACCTTATATTTGACTGTATTTAACCTCTTTGCGTCTGTTTCACTACCCAGCTCACAGTGGCGTAACTCACACCAAAATAGTCACCTACTTGGGCAATCGTATAGCGCCCACTCCAATACGATTAAGCCATACTTTCTTCGCGGGTTTTATATCGTTCAGCAAAATAGCCCAATGGTTTTATAGGCGCTTGTTTGGCTCTACGGGTATATATTTAAGCGGCTGCTCTGAATTAAGCGTACATTGCATGTTGTTTATAAAACCATCATTATTAAACTTGCCATGAACAGATGAGCTTATTATTCAGGACAGGTAAATCGCGGAGCCGTCAGGAAACGGTCATAATTTGGTCATGGCAATGGCCAGAGTATGGGGAAAAACGAGGAAGTTAACGGCTGACCAACAAGACAGCAACAACCACCGCCAGCACTAACGACACCCCTTGCCAAAAAGCAACAGGATTACGCTCTATCAACGGGGTTTTATGGTTGTGCAAATAAGCCGGGTTAGGATGACGTAATTCAAAGATAAACTCCGACACATCGGCGTAGCGTTTGGCAGGATTTGGCTCTAAGGCTTTTTTAATCGCCCTATCCACCCACACCGGAACGCTACGATTGCTATGATGAATCGGATGATAAACGAGTCGGCTTTGTTCAAGCCAAGTTTTACACTTAGCGACTTCTGCACCATAAGGTAACGTACCGGTTAGTAATTGATACGCGATGACGGCTAAAGAAAATAAGTCGGAACGCACCGTACCGCTATCGCCTAAGAAATACTCTGGCGCCGCATATTGAGCCGTGCCTTGTAGGGGGTGCTGATGCATAACCGGCGCGATTTCGGCTACGCCAGCAACTTGAGTTGCACCAAAATCGATAATCTTAACTGTGCCGGTCGCATCAATCATAATATTGTCTGGACGCAAATCTTGGTGCAGCATTTCTAAACGATGAAACGCGCGTAAGCCTTTAGCGATTTGCTCAATCAAGGTACGCACAGTTTCTAACTCTGGCGTAGGATGATCGCTAAACCACTGGCTTAACGTCTGACCCTCAATATATTCCATGACTACATATAAAAACTGCCGTCGGCGTGTCGGCGTACAAGGTTTTAACACATAGGGACTGTTAATCCGATTCGCAATCCATTCTTCCATTAAGAAGCGTTCTAAATACGCAGCATCTGTGCGTAACTCTATCGACGGTGTTTTAATCACCACAGCAGCAGCACCGCTGGTCTCATCACGCGCTAAATACACATGGCTGCGACTGTTTGCATGTAATTCGCGAATAATCTGATAGCCATCGAACACTTGCCGCGCTTCTAATAGCGGCGGAAACGGTAACTCAGTTAATTGTTGATAATGCTCTTCAGCGTTTTGCATAGGCACGGCATCGATGCGCAATAATTGTGCAGTTACATTGTCATCGCTGCCACGCCCAAGCGCCTGAGTAACCAGCTCTTGCGCCGCCCTATCTAAATCATTGCTATATTCTGTAACAATATGCCGAATGGACATATCATCTAAATATTCATAAACACCATCGGTCGCCAACAAAAATAAATCGCCAGCAGCGACAGCAAGGCTTTTATAGTCAATTTCTAAAAAAGGATTAATGCCTAATGCCCTACTTAAGTAGCTTTGTTCAGCATTAATCCATAGGCGATGGTCATTAGTCAGCTGTTCTAAGCCATGCTCCACTACCCGATAAACCCGCGTATCACCGACATGAAAAAGATGCGCGGTAGCCGATTTCACGACTATCGCGCTAAATGTACACACATAACCCCGGTCTTTATCGAAGCGATACTGACTTTGTTGATTTTGTGCGTGCAACCAAGAATTGGTGGCCATTAACACTCTTTGCACCGATTTTTTAACCGACCACGCTTCAGAGGTACAAAAATAATCCGCAAGAAATCCTTTGACCGCCGCTTGACTCGCAACGGCACTGACTTCGCTTGTGCTAATGCCATCAGCCAAGGCAATGGCTATGCCCTTAGAGCTTAATAACGGTTCGTCTGGTATAGCGACCGCATGAAAGTCTTGATTAACAGGCTTTAGGCCTTTATCCGAATACTGACCGACGGTGACTTGCAACGGTTTCGCCATACCTTAAGCAACACTAATAACTTTTATAAGGCAAGAATTTACCGCTCATGACAATTTTAACGCGATCGCCTTTAGGGTCAGGTTCGCGTTGTAAGTCCATTTCAAAATCAATCGCACTCATAATGCCATCGCCAAATTCTTCATGAATCAATGCCTTAAATGTCGTACCGTATACATTCACTAATTCATAAAAGCGGTAAATCAACGGGTCGGTCGGTACAGCAGTCGGCAACGAACCTTTATAAGGCACGATTTGCAGTTGCGCTATCGCATCATCAGGCAGCTCGAGTAATTCACCGACGCGAACGGCTTGTTCGGTCGTTAACGTCATCTGACCTAGCAGCGCCGCAGTAGACCATTCTTTGCTTTTGCCTATAACTTCGGCGAGTTGTTGCCAGGTTAAACCTTTGTTGTGCTTTTGCGTTAATACCAACGCCGTTACTTCATCTCGTGTCATAATCAACTCCTTATATAAAGTTAATATAAAGTTATGCTGTTTTACCAAGACCGTTTTGGTGCCGTTTTAACATGCGTCGAATACAAGGTTAAGCCAGTAAACGCCAAGCCACCTATTAAATTACCTAATACCGTAGGAATCTCATTCCAAACGAAATAATCCACAATAGAAAAATTCCCCCCCATAATTAAGCCCGATGGAAACAAAAACATATTAACGACAGAATGTTCAAAGGTCATACCAAAGAACAACATAATGGGCATCCACATTGCGATGACTTTACCACTAACCGACGTTGAAATCATTGCTCCAACCACACCGGTAGACACCATCCAGTTACACAACATGCCGCGTATAAAAATGGTAAACCAGCCTGCGATACCGTATTTGGCATAACCTAATGTTCTCGCCTCGCCAATACCGGCTAATTTTTTGCCCACAGCGTCAGGTTCCACCGAAAAACCATAAGTAAAAACAACAGACATCATCACCGCAACGGTTAACGCACCTAAAAAATTACCGACAAACACTAAGCCCCAATTGCGTAAAATACCGCTCATCGTGACCCCAGGGCGTTTATCCAACCAGGCCAAAGGGGTTAGCACGAAAACACCGGTTAATAAATCGAAGCCTAATAAATACAGCATCGAAAAACCGACAGGGAATAAAATGGCACCAAAAATAGGCGAGCCAGTTTGTACCGTAATCGTCACAGCAAACACAGCGGCTAACGCTAAAATCGCACCCGCCATGTAAGCTCGGATTAAGGTATCGCGAGTCGACATAAAAATCTTAGACTCACCGGCATCAACCATTTTAGTGACAAATTCTGAAGGGACTAGATAAGACATAACTCACCATAAAGTTTTATGGCAATGAACTTAAACAACTAAACGGCTTGTTCATTGACAGTGAGTTATAAAGACCGAGCAATGGCAAAAAACAGAATCACGTTACGTTATTTGTTCAACGCCATTGTTGATAAAAGACAGAGGGACGCCATTGCACCCGAAAAAAAACAAGCATGTTTTGCACCAAAACAATAACACACTGTTTTTAAAGCATTACATTATTTTATGACCTCATAAGCTTGTGCATTACGCACCAATATAACTCATTTTAATGTCAATAATGGTGCATATCGTCGGCACCACCACCTTCATCGCCTCTACAACACATGTTTTAACTTACGCCCACCGGCAATACTAAAACCTTCTCGCTGATAAAACGCTAAGGTTTTATCAAATTGTGGCAACGGTGGTGAAGTCACTTCCAAACGCTTCCAGCCCTTAGTTTGAGCAAACGCTTTCGCCGCCGTTAATAAACGCTGACCGATGCACTGCGACCGAACAGCAGGACGCACATAAAACTCAGGAATCGTGCCAAAACCACCTTCGGCATACAGCGCATAACTTGGACATAACGCAATAAAGCCTAGCGGCTGATGCTGCTCCGTTTCTGCTAAAAAGACAAAGTAGTGTTCTTGTAGCAAAAACTCGCGTAATCGGCTACACGTTGCTGGCACATCGACATTAAAAACCGGCTCACCTATCGTGTGCATGATTTCAGTTAATAATTCGCCAACCATCACGGCGACCGTCTCAGCATCCTCAATACCCGCTTGGCGAATTAAACTCGTCATCGTCATAAATACTCCTATCAGGCAAATGCGCAAAAACCTGTTCAATTGTTGTGTAATGCGCTAATACATGTCGCACAACCGCCAAAGGCCTATCATAAATACCCGGTAAATCACCTTCTCCAGGCTTGGCAATCGTAAACGCTAACTGCTCCAACGGTGGGCAAAACGCAGCCTCAATACCCGGCTTATTGCCACGCGCGTCGATGCGATACCAACCGTATTGCTTTAAATACACCGCATTTAAACCATGCAAACAAAAGCTGTTAACGTCTTCGTCTAAACTTAAGCGCTGATAACACAGTCCAGCGGGAATCTGATTAGCGCGCAATAAAGCCGCTAGCAAATGGCTTTTAGCATAACAATAACCCGTACCATAACGTAATACATCTGAAGCCATGCAGGTCACAGGATTTAAGCGATAGTCCCAACTGTGCTTAATGTCGTCACGGACAAACTCAAAACACCGTCGAGCAATCACCACCTCATCAACCTCGCCTTCAGCCAGTTGCGTCGCCTTAGCCAGAATCAAAGGATGTTGCCAATCAATAACTGAATTGGGGGCGATACAATCAGTACTCGCAGAAAATGCCATCATAATAAGTTGAATACCTTGCCATCTAGGTTGCTCAAGCCAAATTAAAAAAGCTTGAACATCGAAGTTAAAGATTATATTTTCATATATATTGTGTGGATTACACCAAAACACTCGCCACGCGCTTCACTTTAGAAATAACGTAACTACTCAGCCCGACCAAAAACCGCTATAGTAATAGCATGAAAATCAACC
>CAWUNX010000160.1:0-8294 GCA_963923905.1 uncultured Methylocucumis sp. | reverse complement strand
TTTGATTATGTATTATCGCTCATTTCTTGGTATTGGCGTTGATGGAAATAGCCTATGTTCGCCTTAACACCCGTATTAACTTACGCCGATGCTTATCCACAAAACGCTTTATGCGTAAACGGTGACACTAAGCTTTGTTCAACCATGCCCGTTGATTTACCGGGCTTAACCGTTGCTCAGGGCTATGCGCCGAATACGGACAGCACAGCCCCTTCGCTGAATGCCGCGCAAGACAATTTTGATTGGTTTAGCTGGCAAATGTTTGTCGCACTCAACTGGCCCGCAGATGGCCAAGGCAATCCTTTATCTAACCCCATCGGCAGCAAACCTGACGCTCCACGCGTTTGGCAAAGCTGGTCGTCACCGAATCAAGTGTTCCCTGGTAATGGGCTTAACACCTCATCATGTGCCGCCGGTAAAAAAGGCTTGGTGTTATTCCGAAATAGCAAATTTTCTACCCATTCATTTATCGAGCCGTTTACTAAATGGCCGTTAATCGACCAAGCAGGCAATTACGTCGTCTATGACATTCGCATGAATACCATAGAGATAAATTATTTTCAAAACAATAACTTATTAACAAAAGCCGGTCAGCAACAATTTACCGGCAAATACGACTTTCCCACTGGCGTCAACAGTACCGAAGGCGCAACAGAAATCAAAACGGCTTGGCGTATACTCACCGACTCAAGCAGCTTTGCCAACTATTACACGACGCCAGCCACGATTGTCGTGTCTAAAGACAACAGCGTTACCGGCCAAGAAATGTGTTTAGATGTCACGGTAGGCTTAGTAGGTATGCACATCATGCAAAAAATCACTAATCCTGGTCAGTTCTCAGATTTTTGGGTTTGGGCAACCTTTGAGCACAACAGCAATGCGCCAACAGCCCAAGGTGCCACGCCTAGCCAAGTCAACCAGAATGCTGCTGTGCAAAAACATAATTACGACCCACTAGCCAGTTGCCCTGCTCCCAACTCTGTCAACCAAACGTATGCCTTTTATTCACCTAAATGCACCAACAAAGGCGCAGCATGTACGCCTAACCAACCACCTAGCCAAGGCAGCGATAAGAATTTCCTGTGGCAATCTCAACCGCCTTACGCTAAGCGCTATTTAACCGATGGTCAGTACGGTACGCAAGTCGTGCGTTGCTGGGATATTTATGACAGTGCCAACACCGTGAGCGCACAATTTCAAACTGCATTAGCCGGTACGCCTTGGGCAAACTATATGCTAGTCGGCGCCCAATGGGCACAAGCCTCGCAAGTAGAATTTCCAAGTCCCGTAAAGCCATTTGCGGCACCCTTTTATTTAACCAACACGACATTAGAAACTTACTTACAGTTACAACCGATTGTGGTCAATGGCAAGCCTAGTACACAAGCATCAGGCTCGTGCATTGCCTGTCATAACGTAGCCACCGATAGCGCAAACCATCCGGCTAATTTCAGCTTTTTACCTGGATACGCAAAGTAAAGCCAGCATAAAACTAAAACGCAATCTCAACGTGCCGTCTTAAGGCACGTTGAGACCCCCCCCCCTTATACTTCAAACAGTCAAGTTTTTGGTTTTTAGGTAGAGTACACTGTTGATTCCAACCGCTGGATGCAGAAAACCGCGTGTCCGGTGGTGTTGGAAGGATAACGGGCGCAATCTCGTTATCTCCACCCAATCTTAAAAACCGAATGTGACCGTTTGAAATATACCTTACACAGAAAATCCAACGAGACTATCTCGCACAAAAGTGCCGTAGTCGTTCAGCCGACCCCATAACCAGCCTGAGCAATGGCTTGTTTTATCGTTGCTTCATCGAGCGCATCGGCATTAAATTCGACACTGACTTTATTTGCGTTATGATTAGCCGTGACGTTCTCGACACCTGACAACGCTTTTACTATCTTGGTGACATTAGCTTCGCAACCACCGCATTTCATACCGGTCACCGTTAATTCAATTGACTCTGTCATGATTCACCTCTTTAGATAAAAAATACCTATACTGTCATCGCGCTGCTGTGTCTAACGTAGCTGATGCAGGTTAGGCCAAAACTTAAGTTTAACCTTAATTCTTGGTACGATAATACTAAACCTTTAAAAAATTGCCCATGCCATTAAATACGATTACTCATCAAACCTTAGCGCTAGCAGGTGTCGCACAAGCCGCCGCTCTGGTCGATCAACTTGCCACCACAGGCACAACCAATAACCAAGCTATGCAATGCAGTATTGCTAGCGTATTAAAAATCGATGCTGATAGCGTTATCGATGTTTATGGCAGCTTACCAGACTTAGCATTGGGATTACGCCTTTTAGACGAGCAAATGTCAGCGTATAAAATCCCCCATCCCCAGCAAGCCCGCTATGCCGCAACACTCGTGTTTTTGGAACGGCAATTGGCGACGCGCAAAGAGCTATTAAATACGATTCGACAAGGTGTGTTAAAAGCACAAGCACAAAGCGAGCAGTTCGGCTTATTACACGAAAATGTATTAGCTAACTTAGGGAGTATTTACAGCTCAACGATTAGCACCTTACAACCCCGTATTATGGTCAATGGCAATGAACTTTATTTATCACGACCAGAGACCGCCGATAAAATACGCGCTTGTTTATTAGCCGGCATACGTTCAGCAATGTTATGGCGGCAATGCGGCGGTGCGCGCTGGAAGTTTTTGTTTTATCGAAAAAAAATTCAAACTGAATTACAACAGTTACTACGCCAACTTTAGCTATGACGTTGTTAATTGAAGCTATCGATGTCACACGCTATTATGGTAAACATTGTGTAGTCAATGCGATTTCGTTTACCTTAACAACAGGGCAAGTATTAGGTTTTTTAGGGCCTAATGGCGCCGGTAAAACCACGACGATGCAAATGCTAACCGGCAATTTAGCACCGAGTAGCGGTACAATTAAAATTAATGGCTTTGATAGTGTTAAGCAAGCCATTCCTGCAAAACAAAGCCTAGGTTATCTACCCGATACACCGCCCTTGTATAAAGATTTAACCGTCATTGAGTATTTACGCTATTGTGGAAAATTGCATCATATTCCTGCTGACCAGTTAAGCAAAGCTGTGTCATATACATTAGAACGTTGTGGTTTAGTGGATGTGCAGCAACGTTTAATTGCTAATTTATCCAAAGGCTTACAGCAACGCGTCGGTATCGCCCAAGCTATCTTACACAGTCCTAAATTAATCATTTTAGACGAGCCAACCGTGGGGTTAGACCCACTGCAAATTACCGAAATACGCACACTGATTCGCGAACTCGGCCAAGACCACGGCATTATTTTATCAACGCACCGGCTTAGCGAAGTACAAGAGGTCTGCTCACATGTGCAAATCATTGATAAAGGCACACTATTGCTCAATCAACGCATAGACGAATTAAATCAATTTATCGAAGTAAGCTGTATACAAATTCGCACTCAGCAACCAGCCGACTTAAACCAAGTCACGCAAATACCTGGCGTTGACACCGTAACTACCATCTCAGCACAAGTATTTCAAGTGCATTACCGCTTGCCAACTAACCCTACCGCTGAACTCACCGAATTGATTAGAAGCCAAGGTTGGGAGTTATTAGAATTAACGCCAGTGAAAAAATCCATGGAAGATATTTTTATTGAACTCATTCAGGAACATCAGTCATGAACGCGTTAATCATTGCTGAACGCGAATTTAAAACCCTATTTGTAGCACCGTTAGCTTGGATTGTCTTGGCCGTGTTAGAAGCATTAGCCGCATTTATGTTTTTAACGCAAGTCGAAAAATTCATGCGTTTGCAAAAAACCTTAGCACTGATAGACAACGCGCCTGGACTGACTGATATTATCGTACTTCCGTTATATGGCAATGTCGGCATTTTGCTACTACTCGCAACACCGTTATTAACCATGGGCGTCATCGCCAGCGAACGGCGCTACAAAACACTTTGCTTGCTATTATCGGCTCCGATTAGCAGCGCTGACATTATTCTCGGTAAATTTTTAACCTCTTGGGGATTGTTACTCGTCTTACTGCTATTGTTAACCCTGATGCCGTTGTCATTACTGTTAGGCGGGTCACTTGATATGGGCAAATTAGTGTCTAATTGTCTGGCGCTAGCTTTACTAAGCGCGGCGTTTACCGCTACCGGCATTTATTTCTCAACCTTATCATCACACCCTGTTGCGGCGGCGATTAGCAGTTTTGGCTTGTTGTTGCTGTTATGGATATTAGACTGGACAAGCAGCTTCAGTGACGAACCCAGCCCGATACTGACTTATTTATCGCTGTTAAAACATTTCCAGCACTTACAAACTGGCTTGCTTAGCTCAATGGATGTAATTTTCTTTCTGTTATACACCGGTTTATTTTTATTTTTAAGCATCCGGCACTTAGATAAGCTGAGAAAACACCCATGAAGCCAAACACCCTTAAGTGCTTTATGCGTCCTTTGTTAACAGGGCTGGTTATAGCGATGTTTATAGCGTGTGCTTGGTTAAGCGTTAAGTTTCGCGTACAAATCGATGTCAGCGCACAACACAATAACTCGTTATCAAAAGCTAGCACGGAGCTATTAGCCTCACTCCCCGAAGCTATAGCGATTACAGCGTATATCCAAGCCGGCTCACCGTTACGGCTACAAATCGCCGACTTAATCGCTAAATACCAGCAAGCTAAACCGAATATCGCTTTTCATTTTGTTAACCCTGATAACGAACCAGAAAAGGCACGCGAATTAGAGCTAGGCCCTGAAGGCGCCGTAATTGTCGAATACCAAGGCCGTAGCGAAAAATTAAAATTTATCGACGAAGCCACTTTAAGCAACGCCCTACTGCATCTTGCTTCTGCAAAAACTCGCTGGTTAAGCTTTTTAACCGGTCATGGCGAACGTGCGATTGATGGCATGGCTAATTTTGATTATGGCGTGTTTGGCAAACAACTCGCCGCACGTAATCTAAAAAGCGTGGCGATTCATTTAACAGACTTGCCTGATATACCGGATAATTCTGGCTTATTAGTGCTTGCTGCCCCTAGCGCGCATCTATTAGCCGGTGAACTAGAAATGCTGCGCCGCACTATCGATAAAGGCAGTAATTTATTGTTGTTGCTAGAACACGACACGCCCCAACTAGAAGGACTCTTAATGCAACTGGGATTAAGCCAATTACCTGGCATCATGCTAGAAGCCAATGCCAAAAAATTCGGCTTAGACAACCACGAATTCGTCCCGGTTAGCCAATACCCTTCGCATCCCATCACCCGAGGCTTACAAATTATTACGCTGTTTCCTGTGGTCTCGCCATTAACCCACAACCCAAACAGCGTATTCGAGGCAAAAGCCATTTTACGCACCGACACCGGGATTTTAAGCGATACCGGCAATAACAAAGAGCAAACCGTTAGCTTTGGCTGGGCGCTAACGCGCAGTTTAGCCAACGATAAACAGCAACGCATTGTTGTCATAGGCGATAGTGATTTTCTCTCTAACGCCTATCTAGGCAATGTCGCGAATTTAGATTTCGGCTTACGCGTCGTGAACTGGTTATTACACGACGATAACTACTTAGACGTGCCAAACAAATCCGCACCTGATAAACGCCTTAGATTAACACCACTGGAAGTTGCAATAGTCGGATTTGGCTTTTTGCTTATCCTACCGATAGCATTGGTTAGCACGGGATTAGTGATTAGTTGGCGGCGTAAAAGGCGTTGATTGGATCATTACGTCCTATACTCCGCATTAATCTTCACATAGTCATAAGAAAAGTCGCAGGTTAACACCTGTTGTATGGCACTACCCCGGCCTAGTTTAACAGTAATAGTGATTTCGCTCTGGTTCATCACGCGCTGTCCAGCGGCTTCGGTGTAATCTGGCGCTACACCACCGTTTTGCACAATACACACCTCATCTAAAAAGATTTGCACATCAGTTAATACCATATTGTCTACGCCGGCTCTACCGACAGCCGCTAAGATACGCCCCCAATTAGGGTCGCTGGCAAAAAAAGCGGTTTTAACTAAAGGCGAATGGGCAATGGTTTTGCCTACGTTTGCCGCTTCGGCATTATCCCGCGCCTCAGCGACCACGATACGAATTAATTTAGTCGCACCTTCACCGTCACGGATAATCAATTCCGCCAGTTGTTTAGCGACCTCGGTAACTGCATCAGCAAACACCTGGTAAGCCTCGCTGTCTGCCGTGATTTCACCGGCTAAGCTAGTCGCACTCGCCATGAACACGCAAGCATCATTCGTGGAGGTATCGCCATCGACAGTAATTAAATTAAACGACTGTTGTGCCGTTTCAGTTAAACAGGCTTGTAATAACGGCTGCGCAATCGCCGCATCGGTCGCCATAAAGGCCAACATGGTCGCCATATTCGGCTGAATCATGCCCGCGCCTTTGGCAATACCATTAATTGTCACCGGTTGGCCGTTAATCAACATCGTTTTAGTTGCACCTTTAGCAAACGTATCTGTAGTCATAATGGCTTTAGCAGCATTCGCCCAACCTAAAGGCGTTAACGCATTAAAGGCCGCAGGCAAAGCGGTTTTGATTTTAGCGACCGGCAAAGTCTGACCAATAACCCCGGTAGAAAACGGCAACACCTGTTGTGGCTCCGCACCGACCAATGCGGCCACATCGGCACACGTTGTCAACGCATCAGCTAAACCCGCCTCGCCTGTGCCGGCATTGGCATTACCCGAATTAATCAATAGCCAACGCGGTTTATGGGCTAAATGCTGTTTAGCAACCAGCACTGGCGCCGCACAAAAAGCGTTTTGCGTGAATACCGCCGCGCAAGTCGCCGTGTCTGTCATCGCGATAACTAAAATATCATCGCGCACGGTTTGTTTAATCCCCGCATTTGCCGTGCCTAAGCTAATACCAGTAATCGCAGGCATAGCGGGAAACTCATTTTGACCAACGGCCATAGTTACTCCTATCGTTTGCTTAATGTAAATGCGGCTATTATACGCACTAAATCGATACAGCAACGCAGACCATCACCTCACAATCGTGTATCATTTAGCCTTTTATTACATCCCATAAGTTCTTGCACCTGACCTTGTCATAGAAGTCAGCGCTGAACGCGGAAAGCGGCCAGAACTTATGGGATGTAATAATCCATTCAATAAGTTCAAAGACTCGCAACACGCATTCGGTTAACCATAAGCTTATGAAAATACTTTCTTTACGGTTTAGAAACATCAATTCGCTTCAAGGCGAACATAAAATCGATTTTGAGAATGCGGCGTTTGCTAGCCGTGGTGTGTTTGCGATAACCGGGCCGAATGGCTCAGGCAAGACCAGTATTTTAGATGCGATAACGCTAGGTTTATACGGCGAGACGTTTAGGTTTCATCAGCCAGGCAACCATGTCATGACTAAAAACACTTCTGAAAGCTTAGCGGAAGTAGTGTTTGCCTTAGGTACAGAAAAGTATTTATCCAGTTGGCAAATCAAACGCGCCAATAACCGAGCTGACGGCGATACAGAAGCGCCACAGATGCGCTTAATGCGTTTATCCGATGGCGTAGAGTTAGCGAATACGCCAGAACACGTTTGTGATCAGTTAGCCGAATTAACCGGCATGAACTTCCGTAATTTCACCCGCTCGATTTTACTTGCCCAAGGCGATTTTGCCGCATTTTTAAATGCGTTAGACAGTGAACGGCTAGATATTTTAGAAACGATTATTGGCCGCGACATCTATGCTGACTACCAACGCGAACTTAGCCAAAAAGTAACTCAAGCCAATGAATTAGTTGATAAAGCTAAGCAAGAATTAGAGCTAATGATTCCGCCGTTAGATGCTAACAAAATCGACGCGTTTGAGCAGGATTTAAGCGATTTCCAAGCACAGTATCAGGCGTTAAACCTAGAGCAAAAACAACTCGTTGAACAACTCGCGCAATTTGAGCAAGTTAAAACCTTAAACCGGCAATTACAGCAGCAACAGCAACAAGTACAGCGCTTAACCACCGATACAGATACCCTTAAAATCGAATTAACCGAATTACAACGCGCCGAAAGTGCGTTAGCGTTTAAACAGGCACTGACAGAAATCGAACAACAAGAACGCGTCGCTCAGAAAAATACATCTCAAGTCAATATCTTACAATCAGAGATTAAACAGCTTAATCTACAAATCAGCACTAATCCGCCAGCAGATGTAGTATTAACCGATAAGACTTACTCAGAACAGCAACGCATTATCGCGGAATTAATGCAGCGTATTAGTCAATTCGGTGCGATTCGCCAATCTGAATCACAACTGTTACAAGGGCTGACGCTG
>CAWUNX010000159.1:0-8300 GCA_963923905.1 uncultured Methylocucumis sp. | reverse complement strand
CTCTCAAAATCCGTTTGAAACGCTTCGGATGGTTTTTTCAGGGTGAGTAGTTACACATTTTTAATTCATCATGAAGTTCACGAAGGACACGAAGTTTTCCATTGTTCTCGGTGAACTTCTTGTTCTTCGTAGTGAATTAAGAGAGACAAGTGTTTTTCATTTGGTTAAAAAGCTTTTGCTCACTTACTTATTGTCCGGGTTTTTATCGGTAATAGCGACTTTTAAAACACGCACTAAAGGACTCTTTGTTTGAAATACTCGCTAACATTGGTAGCTCATACACTATAAAATTTACTTGAAACATGTTAAAAAACTTTTGAGCACCTACTTAGGTGGCGCGGTGATAGGCGGACTTGTTGGGCAATTGCCTGATTTTACGCCGAACGGATCGGATGATATTAATGGTCGTGGTATTTGGATACCGAAAATAGGCACGGCACAAGTCGGTGCGACGCTAGGCCGCTGGTTCGGCGCTAGCGATGACGAGCTAGCAGTCGCATTTCCGAATCTCGCGCTGTTTAGTCAAAGTGATTTAGGTTTTATGGATGTCTCTGTCTAACTAACAGGAGACTATGCCAAGGATGGCTAACTCTTCGGCTTATTTTTCTTAGTGTCAGCATCGCCACTACCACTGCCTAAATAATCGACACTTAACACACCAAGCTTAGCACTTTTATCGGCATTTTCGTCATTGGTGTCTTTACTCATGTCGGCGGAGGCTTGGGCGACTTGATTGACGCTGGCACTTAAGTTACTGACATTACCTAATCCTGCCGCCAAGCTACCTGCCGATGCGGCTGGCACACCGGTAGACACACCACCTACCTGGATATTATTAGCGCCTAATACCGCTGTCGCTGAAATAGTTACGTTATTACCGCCAATACCCGCTTCACCTGCGTTAACCACGCCTTTAGGGGCAAATAAGAAGACGTCACCGGCTGTATTGCCAACGGTTGCTGAGGTACGAATACCACTACCTGATACCACTGCCGACGGCGTAATCACTAAGTTACCAAATTCGTCGAAGGACACCGTAGGTGCCGGTGCCGAAATCGCTGACTTAGCCCCCCTACCCGCGTCAATATCGCCTTCTGATGACCAAAGTAAAATATCACCGCCACCTAACGCAAATACCCGCGATTGGTTAACGACAAAGTCGTCGTTAACAAAGGCATTAATATCGCCGCTAGCTTTAACGACGATGCCTAAATTACTAGCATCTTTAGATAAGAAGCTTGATACCGCTAAACCGGCGTTAACACCACCGCCCGGAACTAATAGATTAATATCGCCACCTTGCCAGGTTTGTATTTGACTAAAGAATAAACTAATGTCGCCTTTCCAATCGGTACCTGGGAATAAGGTTGCTATGGCTTCAAAGCCACGCTCGTTACCCGCTGTAGCATCAGAAGCGGACGCAGTACCCGCTAATTTGAGTTCGTTATAAAACACTTTATTGACTAAGGCATTTAATTGCGGTTGTAACACTAAATAATCTTGCGGATTTAACTTAGCAAATTCGCTAAGTGCTGCGTCATCCGTTAATGTCGTATCGCCTAAGCGTTGCTGCATAAACGGCGTAATTAACGCTTTGATTTGGCTTAGTTGTGTTTTGTACGTCGTCTTTGTTAACGCATTTAGCTCACTTTGAATCGACGTGTATTGGTCGGCGCTTAATTGCCTAAACGCAGTTAGTGCATCAGCTTCGGGTAATTCGGCATTACCGGTGCGTGTACGCATAAAATCAGTCACTAAGGTTTTAAATTCAGGATAATTGTCAGCATACTTAACAATATCGACAAACGCTGAATAATCCGCATCGCCTGAGTTTAACCCGGCGATTAAGGTGGCATTAGCGCCTTTATCGGAGGACAAGAAGCTGTTAAACGCATTCGCCGTGGTTAAAATACCGTTGGATGAACCTAAGTCGATATTACGCCCGGCTTTGATTAATACATCTCCCGTGCCCATGATGTTAATACCGTTAACGTTTTGTGTGACCTCGCCGTTCTGACTTCTGACGCTGGTATAAACTAAATCGCGACCCGCCGAAATGATGGACACATCATCTTCATTGACATGTTGAATCGTTAATAACGTGTTTTTAATATCATCGCCGCTTTGTACTATGGCTTTTTTCGGTAAATAAAAACCTAATGAATCAATATCGCCTATTTTGCCGTTTAGCGTGACTAAACGCACCGGCTCGTCATCACCGGTATGCACGGGTGTGGTCGCATGAATCAATCTTTGTAAGTTCAATGGGCTAAGCCGTTCAGCCGCATCTTTTAAGCTAGCTTTACTGACCGGGAACTGATAGTGCGGCAATAAGCTGGCATCGGCATCCGACATGTTGAACGCTATCGTATCGCTGGTCGAGCTAATATTGTTGGCGGCAAAAATGCTTAAATTACCGGATGCAGACGGATAAAGCGTTATGTCATTTTCAATATAAACGCTGCCGCCAAATGCAGTAGTCGCAAGCGATGCCGGGTAAATTTTTGACACTAAGCCTTGGTTATCGGTTTGGCTAAAGCCAATTTCAGTGCCTATCACACTGGTATCGGCACCTAAACGAATATCGCCCGCTAAGGAGTTAATCGTTAGCGCACTATCCGCGCCATAGCTAAAAAAGTTAGTGCTACCTGAATGTAATACCATCGCATCACTAACCGCCGTTAAGCTCACATTACCACTGGCATTAAGCGTAAACGCAGCATCACCTGTTAATAACTGCGGGCCTTGGCTAAACACCAATTTATCAGTAGCGCTAGAGTTACTGCCCGTTATATCACCACCCGCCGAAATAGTCGCTTCGCCCTGACCTAAATAATAAGTGCCACCGGAAATATCGCCACCGGCGTTAATCTGCATGGTACCGCCACCGTTAATAGCCACTTCATTAGGCTTACTATTATCAGCGGTTAAACCGTTTTGATACAGTTGCTTGCCGGTAGTTGGCATAACGACGGTTAAATCTTGAATATCACCACCAGCATTAATATCAACTTTACCGCCACCAAACGAGCCAATATTTTGCTGGAATTGATACTTGGTTGCATCAGTAGGTCTACCCAAATCGACATAACCTAAAGCGACACCCCATGCCGTTGGTTTTTCACCGCTATGCGTAGAGCTATCGGTCCAGTTACCTATGCGTAATAACCAATTATTAATAAACTGGTCGCTGACTGCACCGACCACATTACGGCCTGCATGAATCGATAACTCGCCACCGTCTACCGGATATTCACTAAACAAGACGAAACCTACTGCATCATTGCTTAGCGCACCATAACGCGAGTTGCTTTCAGCTCGACCTGCGCTGTAAATCGTAGCCGTTTGATCGGTTAACACCACATCGCCACCGGCATTTAAGCGAATATCGCCGGTGCCGGTACGTACGGTGACACCGCTGCCTACGGTTAAATGGCTTAGAGCCGCTGTGGCATTAGCATCTGCGCTGGTTAAATCGGCACCGGCGGTCACTTGATAAGACCACGAGTCGTCAGTTTGCAACATATCGCGTACGGCTAATAAGCTACCGTTGGTCAATGTTAACGTACCGTCCTTAAATCCGTCGGTTAGCGATTGATTAAATTGAATATTACCTGTGCTATTGACTATTAACTGACCTGATAACGCACGCAAGCTCGCATTCGTCGATTCGTTATAATGCGCATCGGCGAAATCCCAACGACTGTTCAGCGCTAAATCACCGGTATAATCAATTTGTATACCGGCACGTAAGCGTATGTCTTGGCCTAGCTGTTTGCTGACTTTACTCATCGCCAGGGTCATATACGCCTTGGTATCGTCTTTGATTTGATTAATCACATTGGCATTGATTTCACCCGTACTCTTACTAAGTGCATCAATAGCCGCTTTATCGTATTTTTTGACGCCTTCGGCATAAAACGCGCTATAGCCTTGGCTTACGACATTGCCGTCTTTAATGACAGCCGCCTGTTGCGCATAACCGGTTACTTTACCGGCCAACGCATCAATGTTAATGCCCTCGTCGGTGCGTAACGCGCGTAAAATCACTTCGCCACCGGATGCGTCATCGCGACCGCTAACATTAATTTCTGAGTCTTGCTGTAAGCGAATACCGCTAGTGCCATCGTTATCGCTGTCTACCGATGCTATTAATACTTTACCGCCGGTAGTCCCTTGTGCCGTTAATCGTGCATGATCTTCCAACACGATGTTATCGCCCGCGTATAACTGAATCTTACCTGCTTCGCCGCTGTTATCGGCATTCACAGTGCCGGCCAGTTTAATGGAGCCGGTATCGGACACTAGCGTAATATGGTTGGCTTTAATTAATTGCCCGGCCGCTTGCTCAATATCATCTTGACGCACTCGGAAATATAACTGGTCTGAAATACCCGCCGTGGTTAACGTATTCATTAAGCGATTAAAATCGGCATTAGCGCTATAAGACGCCACATCAATTTCCGCGCTGCCTTTAACTGCTTTAATCGAGCCTAATAACTCGACATTTTTTTGTAACGCTTTTAACGTGAGCTGACCACCGGAAGCATTGCCACCACCACTGCTAATATCGACCACCGAACCTTCGGCTAGCGTAATTTGGCCTTGGTTCGCTGTAGCGCTAAAGCTACCACCCGGCGTATAAACGACCTTATCAGCAAACGTGACACCGACACCGGCTAAGTTAATGTTAGATGACTCACCAACATGAACGGCATCTTTCAACGCCGTTAAACCTAAACTACCCGAAGGCATAAGTACATTGGCATTAAAATCAATCGCGTCGGCAACTAAATTAACCGCACCTCCGATGCTTAACGCATCAGGCGTACTTGCCGTGCTATTGGCTAACACGTTAAGCGCATGTCCACTGGCATCAATGGTTAATAATTTTCCACCCGTACCCGTGATATAACCCGCGCTTAGCGTGGTATCGCCTGAAACCGTCACTGTCGCATCGCCCACCGCATTAATACCTTGAGCGACATTAAGGTTAACCTTATCGAATCCCGTTATGACAAAATCACCTTCACCTTGTTGGTATTGAGTTGCGGCAATTTCTAAACGTTGCTGTCCGTTTCCAGTTTGCGTAAGCTCTGCATTAGCACTGTTTTCAACCTGTAACGTATTTGCAGCAAGCTTAACGACTTGCTCACTGCTGCCATGCCCGACAAATCCAGCCGCGTTTAACACCAATTCATCAAAACTAATCGCCGATAATTGACCGCTTGCGTCCGTTAAGCCTACATCGCCATAAAAATTAATCGCATCTCGGCTGGTTAATGCCAATTGTTCAACCGTTAACTTCGCTAATTTATCATTGCTTAGATTTAACGCGGTATCGGGTAATCCAGCAACATCGCCAATATTAATGCTATTCGCGTTAATGCTTAACGCGCCGCCATCCATGACAATATCGCCAGCAACGACTGTAGTCTTACTGGAATCTAACAACATCGATTGTTCAGCCGTTAATAACGCGCCGTCACGAATCAATAAATCACCACTGACACCAGAGTCAGCAGTATGGTTTAACGTAATTTGTTTATCGGCCGATACTCTGAGTAACGCGCTGTCACCACTAACATTAAACACGCTATCGCCGGTATTGACCTTGCCAGAAGCTTTGATTTCCGCCCCGCTTAACACCTCGACTTTATCACTAGCGGCAACGACTAAATCGGTCACCGACACCTTAGCATTCGTGTCAAACACCACTTCGTTGGAGACGACATTAATATTGGTGTCACCGGTGGTTTTATCGATACTACGCGTACCACCTAAGAACAAGCTATCAACGCCTAATTGAGTAATATCATCGGCTAAGATTTCCAACGTGCCTTGGGTTGGCGTGGCACTTAAGGTATTAACGATTTTTAAGCGATTTGCGGCAATATCCATACGCGCGCCACGCCCAGACGAATCCACTTTAAACTCGCCATCAAGTAATAATTCTTCTTGTGCAGCGATAGAAATTTGCCCGCTATCGATAGGTAAGATAGGCGCAACCGTTTCATTTTCAGCGGCTAGATTAGCGTAAAAAGTATCGGCTTTTTGCTCGTCATATTCTGAGCGTCTACGAATCTGGCTACCGGTTTCGATTAAAAAGCCTGAGGTGCGTGAATCCTTACTGCCACTTCCAGCATTAAGAAAATATCCAGACACCACCGGTAAACCAGCGGTGTTATACGTTGTTCGGGCTTGGTCAACGCTATTCGATTGTGGCGTCACTAAATACGCACCGGGTAATAAGGCATAATGCGCCGGTAAAATCGTATATTCGCCTGCCGGTAAATCACCCACGCCACTTAAATACGCTTTAGAGCCTATCGCATACTCAAAACCGGTGGATTGCAACGGGTCATACGGTGCTAAATCACTATCAAGACTCGGTACGACAGCAAAACCGCCTTGATACGACGCGCTATTCTTATCTAAATAATCATAAGAACCGCCCGAACCGGGTAAAAACTCGTAAGCATATAAATCGCCGCCCCCTGACACATCAACAACACCGCCTTTCTCAATCACGATAGACGGCGCCGATAACGCTAATTGTTTTTCCGGTGGTGTTGAGAAGACTAAATTACGCGTACTGTCTAAAGGATAAATCCAATCCAAACTACCTTGAATCAAACCAAACGGAATCAATTGCCCATTGCCCGATACCGATGTCGTGCTGTTGGCACCTAAAGTTAATGTGTTTGATGCCACTAAATTAATCGTGCCAAACGGTGCTTTAACCACGCCGTTTTGAACAATATTAGGTGCAGATAAAGTCAGTTGACCCGCAGCTGATAATGGCGCGCTAGCGCTATGACCGCTGTTATTAATCGCCAGCGTACCGTTAGCATTATTTTCTATCGCAAAGGTAAATTTGCTTAACGTCGTAGGATAAACTTGGCTAGCGCTAATGTTGATATTAGCTGCCGTCACCATTTCGCCGACATAATCACGCGTATCATCGCTACCCGATGCGCTTAATAAGCCGGTCACGCGTAAGTCATTAGAACTGTTTAAATTAATTTCACTAAAACCATTCCATAACGACGCGCCGGTTAACTCCGTCCATGTTGAATTGGCCGTCAATACGCCTGCGCCCGTTTCTACCGCACGCTTATCATCGACTTCTCGGTCTAACCTAGAACCAAGTTTTAAATAAGCCGTATTTAACGTCACATTCGCTGCGTTCGATTTCGTTGCATCGGCTGACCAAGTGATTAAATTACTATCAATATCAATGCCTTTTGCCGCAGATAACGTCACATCACCGACAAAATCCACTGAACCAGTATAAGGCACTTGCTCATTTGCAGCGGCACTAGGGTTGCTTATCGCATTCGGGTCGTTTCTGACGGTTAAGCGCAAATCGGAAAAACCGCCTGCCGCTATTTCATCCGCGCTGACCACAATGTTACCCGTATGGGACGATGAAATGACATCGCCGAATTGTGCATCTGCGTCTAATAAGGTCTTATCGTGTTGTACAACACTCAGCGCAATATCGGTATTCGCCAGTGGTCTATCCGGGTTGACGTTACGCAAAGTTCGGTCTAACGCAATATCTAACCGTCCGGCTTCGTTGGTGTTGCTGCCTGCACGTCCGGTTAATTGCCCATCTAACACCGCACCCTCAGATGCTGACAACGCAATCTTACCGGCATCAGAACCTACCGTAGTGGCTTGATAATGAAAACCGCTAGTGCTGTTATCAGCCACCGTTAAATCAAATTCTGCGCTGGTGCCCGACACATCCAATTTAGAGCCTTGCTCTAAAATGATATAACCCCGTTCGGTGGTTAAATTAATCTCGCCACCTGCCAGCACTTCTCCCGCACGAAACCCTAAACCGTTACCTGGATGTGTAACTACCGCGCCCGCTGTTGATAGCTCAGCGTGTTCACCTAACCAAATAGCCTGGCTCGCATCATACTCTAAGCCGCTATCGGCCTTAATCGCCATATTGATGCTGCCTGACGGCGCGCTTATTGTTCCATCAACAAAAATACCGCCTGCCGATGTTTGCAGCGCTACCGTCGCATTATTATCCGCTTGAATTCGGCTGCCGGTTTCAAGCTTCAAATCGGTTAGCGCAGTTAAACTTAAATCAACGCCATTGCGCAAATAATCTGGCAAGGTTTTCATCTGGCTAAAGCCTTCTAAAGACCTTGCGCTGGCTTGCTGTAAGAAATCACCTTGCAATACCTTATTTTGTTGCACAAGATTTAATTCTGTATCGGCACTAACCGTTAAATCACCTAAGCTGTCTCTTATACACATCTCCGAGCCCACGAGACCAG
>CAWUNX010000158.1:0-8305 GCA_963923905.1 uncultured Methylocucumis sp. | reverse complement strand
TGTTGGGCGACTTTTCTGAAGTATAAACCGAAAAGCTAAGCGCGTGGAGTATATAATCCAATTCAGCACAGCGTGGGTCAATGTGTTCTAAGTTAACGGTAGGGTGAAACCAGCCTTCTTGCGTCATGTGTATTCCGGTCCACGCTTCAATCGCACCGCAAGCACCTAACGTATGGCCGATATAACTTTTCATTGAGCTAATGGGTACTCGCGAGCCTAAAACCGCTAAGGTCGCTTGGCTTTCAGCAATATCGCCTAATTCAGTCGCCGTGCCGTGTGCGCTAACATAACCAATCGTTTCTGGGCTTAACTCTGCATCATTCAGCGCTAATTGCATAGCGATTTGCATACTGGCATGATCGGGTTGGGTAACATGCAAACCATCGCAATTAGTACCAAAGCCCACGACTTCAGCATAAATCGTCGCACCTCGGCTTAACGCATGTTCTCTTTCTTCGAGAATCAACGTCGCCCCGCCCTCACCGACCACCAAGCCATCACGGTCTTTATCAAAAGGCCGTGGTGTTTTACTCGGCTCGTGATTACGCAAAGACGTCGCAAATAACGTATCAAAAACCGCCGCTTGTGAAGCCGATAATTCGTCAGCTCCACCAGCTATCATCACTCGTTGTCGGCCTTGTTTAATCGTTTCATAGGCATAACCTATGGCTTGGCTACTCGATGTGCAAGCGCTAGACGTTGGGATAATACGCCCCGTCACACCAAAATGTAGACTGATATTAACTGCGCAGGTATGACCCATCATGCGAATATAAGACGTTGCATTTAAGCTACCGCGATTATGGTTGATGAGCATTTTATTAAAATCAACTAAGCCATCAAAACTACCTGAAGAGCTACCATAAGCAATGCCGGTTTGACCGCTTTTTAAAATAGGATGCTCAAGCAATCCAGCATCTTGTAAAGCAAGCTCTGTCGCATAAGTGCCTAACAGCGCTACCCTACCCATACCCCGTATTTGTTTGCGGGTGTAATGCGCAGGTCGTGAAAACTCAACTTGGGCGGCGAGCTGGGTGTTTAAGCCTTGGTATTCCTGCCAATCAGGCATGTGCTGAATGCCGGTGACTGATTTTTTTAATCGTTCTGATACGCTTAGCCAATCATTACCAATTGGCGTTAACGCAGCCATTCCGGTCACAACAACACGCTTCATTAACACAACCCTCCGTTTACTGAGAAGACTTGCCGCGTAATATAAGCCGCATCATCAGACATTAAAAAAGCCACCATCGCGGCAACTTCACGCGCTTTGCCCAAGCGTTTAAGCGGAATCGCTTTGGTCATTTCTTCCAGCGGTAAACCCTCTACCATATCAGTTTCTATCAAACCGGGGGCGACACAATTAACAGTAATATTGCGTTTAGCCAGCTCTATCGCTAAGGCTTTGCTAGCGCCGATAATGCCTGCTTTAGCCGCACTATAATTCACTTGTCCCCAATTACCCATTTGTCCCGAAACTGATGATAACGTCACAATACGCCCTGGCTTACGGCGTTGAATCATAGGCATGACTAAAGGCTTTAACACATTATAAAAGCCATCGAGATTAGTATGGATAACCTTGTCCCAATCCGCATCCGTCATGGCAGGAAAAACCGTATCGCTAGTTAAGCCTGCATTACAGACCACACCGTAATAAGCACCATATTGTCCTATGTCTTGCGTCAGTTTTTCAGCACATTGTTGGCGGTCGGCCACGTCAAACTGCACAATACGCGCGTGTTGTCCTTGAGCGTGTATAGATTCAGCCACCGCCTCGGCCTCAGCTTGACGATGTCGGTAATGTAAGACTAAATCAAAGCCTTGCTCGGCTAAATATAACGCGATTGCTTTGCCTATACCGCGACTAGAGCCAGTTACTAAGATTGTTTCTGCCATTGCGTGTCTCTGTCTAAGTGAAATAGTGCGGCTAATCGATAACCACTCGGTTTTTTTCTGAACTAGGCTGGTACACATTCAAATTAGCCCGAACTAACACATCAGGCGCAGTAATTTCACAGGTATAAATGCCTAAACCTTGTTCATCAATCACTTTTTCTACACGCACTGTTAAACGCGCACCGACTCGAAAACTCGATTGATTAGTCGTATAAGAACGTGTACCCAATAAATAGCCAAAGTAACTGCGTCTACCGGCTAATTTATCCATCATGCTACTATGTGCCGCAATAATTTGTGCCATATACTCAAGTCCAATCCAGGCTGATAACTCTTCACCATTACCGCCAAACAAGCCATCATCGCGTACTACCACTTCGCAGACCATCGATTGCTCGTCAAACGTGACAATATTGTCTAATAACATCATTAGCCCATTATGAGCTAACAACTCATCTACGGTGAATTCCGTTTAACTACGTTCCAATACAATAGAAATATTATTGCCACCAAAAGCAAACGAATTACTCAAACAAGTGCTTACAGGACGTCCTAAACTTTGGCCTAACTGAACAAAATTCAATGGTGGGAATTCAGGATCAAGCACATCATCGTTAATATTCGGCGGTAGCGAGCCGTTTGTATCATTATCCGTTAGCAATAACCAACAAATCCCCATCTCTAATGCCGCAGACGCGCCTAACGCATGTCCCGTCATACCTTTAGTTGAACTCACCGCCACCGACTCTGCAAATACCTGAGCGACACTACGGCTTTCCATCGCATCGTTTAAACGCGTGGCCGTACCATGCAAATTAATATAATCAATGTCATTCGGTGTTTTTTGCGCATCCTGTAAGGCTTGCTGCATAGCTTTGACCACCGTTTGACCATCAGGCGACGGCGCAGAAAAATGATAGGCATCGCTACTCGCGCCTATGCCGGATAAACGCACCGGCCCTTCTACTTTACTCAACACAAAAAGCGCTGCCGCTTCAGAGATATTAATACCATCTCGGTGTTGACCAAAAGGCTTACACCATCCCTCAGCGATGGACTCTAACGCCGCAAAACCATGCAACGTAAAACGGCACAAGCTATCGGCACCGCCTACAATGACAGCATCACAAATATCTAAGGTCAGTAAGCGACGCGCCGAGGCTATTGCTCTAGCGCTAGATGAACACGCAGTAGAAACCGTATAGGCAGGCGCTTTTAAACCTAAATAATCCGCTAAAAAGTCCGCACCCGCACCCAGTTGTTGTTGTTTAAAATGAAAATTATTAGGCAGCGCTCCCGTTTTAGCTTGCGTTGCCAAAGCCAGCTCGGTATTTCTTACGCCTGAAGTACTCGTACCAATCACCACACCGACTCGATTGGGACCAAATCGGCTTATTATGGTATCGACGCTGGCCTGAATCTGTGCCAGCGCGGCTAATAACAACTGGTTATTACGGCAATCATAAGCAGCAAAACGCGGATCAACACAAGGTAAATCCGCGTTAACTTCACCTACGATAGCCGGTTTAGCTAAACGAAATTGTTGGCTTTCAGCTAAACCAGAACGGTCACCTAACAGCAAACGACGAGAAGTATCCGCTTTAGTATTTCCTATGGCAGACACCATACCTAAGTCATTTAAAAATAAAGCCATTATTTGTTAAGCCGGAGAACGGCATAATTCAACTAAAGTATTAAGTCGCGCTTGAGATTGTTTAACATAAGGATTCGCCTCATCCCAGACATAACCGGCCAAAATTGAACAAATCATGGCTTTAATATTCGGTTGTTGCTGAGGATGAAACAACACATCTTGTAACGTGCTGTTATACCAGGCAGTGACATAGACGCGGAAGGTATCAACGCCTTTTTTTAACGGCATAGCATAATCGCGTTGCCAATCGACTGCATGACCTTGAAATTGACGATTTAACACATCAGCCGCTAGACTTGCCGATTTCATCGCTATCGTCACACCTGAAGAAAACACCGGGTCTAAAAATTCCCCAGCATTGCCTAATAATGCATAGCCATTACCTACTAATGAACTGACATTAGCGCTGTAACCGGTAATCGTATTCACTGGCGTATCAAAACTAGCATTGGCTAATAAACGAGATAAACGTGGTTCTTGTGCGATTAATGTGTGGAGTACCGCTTGCCAATCGTTACCGATTTGCTCAAAAAATGCCGTCTCACCCACGACACCAAGGCTGCAACGTCCATTACTAAAAGGAATTAGCCAATACCAGACTTCAGCATTTTCGGGATGCACAACAATCCAAATTTTCTCGCGCTTATAAGTGCTATCGCTGATACGGTCTTCTAAATGAGTGAATATCGCTTGACGCACAGGAAAACCAGACGGCGTTTCTAGCTCTAATAAGCGCGGTAAAACCCGACCAAAACCGCTGGCATCTAATACAAAATCAGCCTCTAAGCGATACGTCTCTTGGCTTTGTTCATCAATGACGGTTAAAACTGGTTTCGCGGCTGAAAAATCAGCCGCTAAAACCCGTTGTTGCCAACGAATATCAACGCCTTGTCGTTGTGCCTCAGACGCTAATAACGCATCAAATCTAGCGCGTTGGACTTGATAAGTATAAGTAAAGCCAGTAGAAAATTGGTCAGAAAAACAAAATTCAGAATACTGACCATGATACAAAAAAGCCGCTCCGGTTTTTAACTGAAACCCTGCGGCTTGCAACGCTGGCAACATACCCGCTTGCTCAATAAATTCCATACACTGCGGCAATAAGCTTTCACCTATGCTAAATCGCGGAAACGTTTCTTTTTCCAAAATAATAGCTTGATGACCTTGCTGCTGTACTAAAGCGGCAGCAATACTACCCGCAGGCCCTGCACCAATAATAATAACTTTTTTACCTTGCGCCATAGAAACTCTTTTCCCTCAACTGAGCAACTGAACCGCGCGAAGTATAGCGTAGATGCCGATGTAAACCTAGTTTGATAACACAAGCAACCTTAGTCTTTTAAGCTTTTATTTTTACTTATTAACTTACTAATTGGCGATAATGCCTCTTTAGCCAGCTCCAACCAATCTTTTTTATCCTGAGCTTGTTTTTTAGATGTCATCACTGTTGCTTGCTCTTGAGCGTCTAATCTTAGCGCTTCAAACTCTTGACTGATTTCTTTCAACAATAAGGTAAATTCTAATGGTGAGGGCGCTTTTAGGCTTTCGGGACGTTGTAAATACCAACGCGCTTCGGTCAATGGCTGAGCCGAATAAGCGATTACGCGGTCGTGATTAAAACGTTTATCTGTGCTACGCCAACGAATTAAATCTGCCGGGCTATCTGCGGCAACCAGTAAAAATTCTGCCAACCTCAACTCTGCCACGACTTGCCAAGGTTGTTGCCAGCGATCAGCCTTGGCAAACATAGCGTTGACTCTTGCTTGCTCAGCCTTGTCTTTAAATCCTAGTAACACAACCCTAAAAGGCTGAGCACTTTCATTTTCTGTATTTAACTCAGACAACTCGGTAAGCCGTTCAACCTGATGTTGCTCAGGTATATTGACGTCTTGGGAATCCATTACTGCTTCCTCATCGGTTTAACAGCGTAAAACACGTTACGCTTAAATAGTTATTTGCTTTTTTATAACTCATCATACAAACGCAAATACTGTTCGGCACTATTACGCCAAGAAAAATCTTTTTTCATCGCAGTTGCTTGCATTTGCGCCCAGACTTTTTGGTCTTGATAAATCCATAACACGCGTTTTATCGCCTCCATTAACGAACCTGCACTGATGTCGCCAAATACAACACCGCTGGCTGTTTTATCCGCAACATTTTCCAATGTAGCATCAACCACAGTATCCGCTAGACCGCCGGTTTTGCGAACTATCGGAATAGTGCCATAACGCTGGCTGTACATTTGGTTTAAACCACAAGGCTCAAATTTAGAAGGCATTAAGAAAATATCAGCACCAGCCTCAATTTGATGCGCTAACGCTTCGTCATAGCCAATTGTTAACGCGAATTTATCAGGATGTGCCTCTGCCACTGCTTGCAAGCGCTGCTCAAAAACCTTATCGCCCGCCCCTAATAACACCAACTGTAATTTCATTGTCATCATTTCGGATAAGCAATCTAATAATAAATCAATACCTTTTTGCTCAACTAGCCGACTAATCAATGCAAACATCGGTATACGTTCTTCGGCAGGCAAACCAAAGCGTTGTTGTAATTCAGCTTTATTGAGCTTTTTATCGGCCAAACGAGTAACGGTAAAGGTTTTTTTAATGTATTTATCGGTTTCAGCTCCCCATAAATCAGTATCAATACCATTAATAATGCCTGTTAATGCATTAGCACGATATTGCAATAAGCCCTCTAAACCATAGCCAAAAGCTGACGTCTGAATTTCGGCAGCGTAAGTTGGACTCACCGTCGTAATCCTATCCGCAAAAGCCAAACCGCCTTTAATAAACGACAACATGTGATTAAACTCTAACCCATCAGGATGCCAAAGCTTGCCTGGCAAGTTTAATGAGTCGACTTGACTCGCAGGAAATAAACCCTGATACGCTAAATTATGAATGGTAAAAATCGTCGCAGGCCGATTAGCTTCTAAAGACAATAAAGCCGGAACTAAACCAGTTTGCCAATCGTTACAATGAACAATATCAGGCCGCCAGTCCTGATTAATTTGATTCATCGCGACCGCTGCCGCTACTCTACACAACAAGGCAAAACGCGCAGCATTATTCGGCCAGGCATTGCCTTGAGCATCGGTATAAGGATTGCCGGGAATATTAAAAAACTCAGCGTAATCAACTAGCCAAACGATAACCGAGCTATTGGGCATACGCGTTTCTAATAAATTCACATCGCGATTATCAACGCGGATAGAGCATAAATACCTAACATGACCGTTGGTTTTTAACGCTTGGTAATTAGGCATAATAATTCTTACATCTTGGCCTAACTCTGCTAAGGCTTTTGGTAAACTGCCCAACACATCGGCCAGCCCACCGGTTTTAATCAATGGGTGCGCTTCACTGGTAACAAACAATATTTTTTTCATGAGTTATTATTTTTATTGAAAGTAATATTTAACCGACTTTTAACACCATACCCCCTAACGGCGGCAAATTCAGCGCGACGGAGTAAGGTAAATTCATCCACGGGCGTTCTTCGGCATACACGGCCGCATTACCGATATTGCTACCGCCGTAATAGCTAGAGTCTGAATTTAATAACGCCGTGTACACACCGGCTTTAGGCACGCCCACTCGGTATTCCATCCGCACCACTGGGGTAAAATTCAACACGACAATAATTTCGCTATCGCCGGCTTTACGTCTATAACTAATCACCGATTGTTGTACATCATGGCAATCAATCCAGGCAAAACCTTCTGGTTCAAAGTCATGTTGATAGAGCGCAGTTTCGTTTTGGTATAAATAATTTAAGTCTTTGACTAAGCTGTGTATGCCGCGATGATGCGCGTAATCCAACACATACCAATCTAACACGCGGTTAAAATTCCATTCGTTGCCTTGACCAAACTCACAGCCCATGAACAACAGTTTTTTACCGGGATAGGTGAACATCAACGTGTACAGCAAGCGTAAATTAGCATAACGTTGCCATTCATCGCCGGGCATTTTATTGGCGAGCGAACCTTTACCATGCACGACTTCATCATGGGAAAACGGTAAACAGAAATTTTCGGTAAACGCATACAACAAACCAAACGTTAGCCGGTCATGATGGTAGCTGCGATGCACCGGGTCTTGGCTCATGTAGCTTAAAATATCGTGCATCCAGCCCATATTCCATTTCATCGCAAAGCCTAAACCGCCAGTCCAAGGTGGTCGGGTGACTTGTGGCCACGCCGTGGATTCTTCCGCCATAACGACAACGCCGGGATGTTCCGATTGCGTCACGGCATTTAAATCGCGAATAAAGCCAATCGCTTCTAAATTTTCTTTGCCACCATAGACATTCGGTAACCAATCGTTGTCGGTACGTGAGTAATCTAAATACAACATCGACGCCACCGCATCGACACGCAAGCCGTCGATATGAAATTCTTCTAACCAAAACATCGCGCTGGCGAGTAAGAAATTACGCACTTCGTTACGGCCATAGTTATAAATCAACGTACCCCAGTCACGATGTTCACCTCGGCGCGGGTCTTCATGCTCGTATAAGGCACTGCCGTCAAAGCGGGCTAAGGCAAACGCGTCTTTAGGAAAATGCGCCGGTACCCAGTCTAAAATCACGCCGACGCCATGTTGATGACAGTAGTCGACGAAGTAGCGGAAATCATCGGGCGTGCCATAGCGGCTAGTCGGTGCGAAATAGCCAGTGGTTTGATACCCCCACGACTGTCTCTTATACACATCTGACGCTGCCGACGATACTCCTTGTGTA
>CAWUNX010000157.1:0-8343 GCA_963923905.1 uncultured Methylocucumis sp. | reverse complement strand
CAGTTGAACTTTAGAGTTAGTTTAGACTATTTGATGATTTATGCACCAACGCCGACTGAATAAGCTCATCGACTTGTTCTGCCATCGTGCGATAAATACCCTGAAAGCCTTTTACTGCTAGCCGTTCTTTAACCTGACCTTGCGCATGAAGTGCTGTTAATGCCTGTAAACTCTCTGCAAACAATTTAATCGACGCTTGCATGGTATTGATTGCCTTTAATGCCATGCCTATTTCATCTTCACTCTGCACATCAATTTTTGAGCTTAAATCACCTTCGGTAATCGCGGCGGCAATCTCTTGAATGCCCGATAACGACCTTAACACACCACGAATAACTAACACTACGAATATTAATGTCAGCGTCAAGCTAGCCAAGAAAATAACCAGCAATAGCATTTGATACTGTTGCCGACTTGTGCGTGCTAAACCATCATCTTGTTGATTACGTTCACCTGCAAGCTTGACCACCGCATCAATTGCCGCGCGATGCTGTTGATAAGCGGCTTGTATCTTAGCTAACCCTGCCAACATTTGTTCCGTTTGTTGCGCTTTCAGTGCTGGTAAAAAGACCTGTTCAGCAACTTGATAAAACGTTGTTGCATACTGATAAGATGTCTGTACCAACGCAGTGCGTAGCTCGCCAGTAAGTTCTTGTTGCAGCCAATATTGATGCCTTGCCTCATAATCTGCTTTTAATACATTAAACCTATCCAATAATACTTGACGCTCTTGCTGATTTTGGCTTTGGCTTTGGCTTAATTGCAGCACCACTAAATAGGATTCGATAATGTATTCAGGTGGCGGTAATACATCAGCAATTAAATCTTTGCCTTGAATAATACGCTGATAAATAGGGCTATTTAGATTAACCGTGTTCATCGCCTCAAAAGCCACTAACCCAAACAGCGAAAATCCCAGTATTAATTGACCAACAATGAGCGCAAAGCGTGTTTTAATGCTTAAACACCGGAAGAATATTTTTAACATAAGAGGATGGATAAAGTTTTTGCTTAAAAACTGGACGCAACTCCAGAGCTGAAATGATAAGACGCCATTGTCATCCGTTATCTCGCCGTTGAGCTAACGGCTATTAACAGCAATTAACACGCCAGTTAACAAAAAGCACCGATTATTTAATCCAGCTCTCATGAAGTGAGACCGGTAAGCGTCAATACACGCACCAAATCAAAGCAATAACTATCCAAAATAGCGCAGTAATTTTCGCTTAGCTTTTTCGTGCGCTAATGAGAAAATGCGTGGCTGTTTTTGTTGGCACCGACGCATCATGATGACTCATTCTTCTACCCACGAACCCAATTCTCAATTACCGGCTTTAACGTTAGCGGCTTTAGGCATTGTCTATGGCGATGTTGGCACGAGTCCGTTATATACCATGAAAGAAATTTTTACTGGCCCTCACGCTATCGCGGCTACGCCAGAGAATGTGCTAGGTATTTTGTCGTTGATTTTTTGGAATTTAATTCTGGTTATCTCGGTTAAATATGTGCTGTTTGTCATGCGTGCTAACAATAATGGCGAAGGTGGCATTATGGCGTTAATGGCATTAGCCTTGAGACACCGAAACCACGCCAAACAGCGACAATTATTAATAGCCCTAGGCTTATTCGGCACCGCGTTGTTTTATGGCGATGGTATTATTACGCCCGCTATTTCAGTGCTCAGCGCCGTTGAAGGCTTAGAAGTCGCAGCACCTGCGCTACACATGTATGTACAGCCCATTACGATTACGGTATTAGTTGCATTGTTTTTAATTCAAAGCCGTGGTACTGCACAAGTAGGAGCATTTTTTGGTCCCATCATGCTGACATGGTTTGTCTTATTGGGCTTTTTAGGTGGTTTAAGTATTGCCGAAACGCCTATGGTGTTAGAAGCATTAAACCCTTTGCATGGCCTTAAATTTTTCATTACGCATCAATGGCACGCGTTTGTTGCGCTAGGTGCCGTAGTTTTAGCACTCACCGGCGCGGAAGCGTTATATGCTGATATGGGACATTTTGGTAAAAAACCAGTAGAAATTGCATGGTTTTTACTAGTATTACCCGCGCTAGTCTTAAACTACTTTGGTCAAGGCGCGTTAATCATGCGTGATAGCCATGCGGTGCTAAACCCGTTTTATCTTTTAGTACCCGAAAGCTCAATCTACCCAATGATTGGCTTAGCGACATGCGCGACCGTCATTGCCTCACAAGCCGTGATTTCTGGCGCATTTTCCATCACGAGTCAAGCCATGCAAATGGACTATATTCCTCGTATGCGGCGCGTATACACGTCCAGCGAAGCTAAAGGACAAATTTATGTGCCGACGATGAATCATATTTTATTGATTTTAGTGATTTTAACTGTGCTGGGCTTTGGTTCATCTAGTCAATTGGCGGCCGCTTATGGTATCGCAGTAACGGGTACGATGATGATAACCACTTGTTTAACCTTAATTGTGGCTTTAGATAGTTGGCAATGGCGTCCGCATTATGCCTATTTAATCGTTGCGCTATTTTTACTGGTCGATAGTGCCTTTTTGGGCGCTAACTTATTAAAAATTCCTCAAGGCGGCTGGTTTCCGTTATTGCTAGGCTGCTTACTTTTTTTGCTAATGCACACCTGGCGTCGTGGCCGCGAAGTGTTAACCTATCATTTACAAGAAGCGGCTATATCATTAACAGGCTTTATAAGCCGACTAAGACTCAAACCACCGCTCTCGCGCGTGCCAGGCACGGCGGTTTATATGAATTCCCGAAGCTTAAGTATGCCTCATGCCTTGCAAATTAATTACACGCATAATCAAGTGCTGCATGAACGCATTGTGATTTTGACAATTACCACCGAAGATATTCCTTTCATAGCGGATGCCCAACGCTTAATCATAGACCAATTAGCCCAAGGCTTTTACCGCGTAACCGCTAAACATGGTTTTTATGAGACACCTAACGTCCCCAAAATATTGGAATTATGTAGTTCTAAAGGTTTAATCGTAAATCCGGCCTTGGCAACTTTTTTTATTAGCCGGGAAACCTTAATCCCCTCTGATCAACCCGATTTAAACCCTTGGCAAGAAAAGATTTTTATTACGATGTTTAGAAATGCGTCATCCCCGATTCAGTTCTTTAAAATACCCGCCGCGCGCGTGGTTGAATTAGGTGTACAATTTGAAATTTAAGCTTGCCATTATTAGTTAAAGGCTGTCATGAGAATTTTGATTTTAGGCGCGGGCAGTACAGGCTCTTCCGTAGCCGAAGCACTGGCTAGTGAAGCCAATGAAATTACCATATTAGATACGGATAAGGTGAAACTAGAGGCGTTAAAAGCTAGGCTGAAAATTAAGATTATCGTAGGTAATGCCTCTTACCCCAAAGTTTTAGAACAAGCTGATGTTCACAACACAGACTTAGTCATTGCCGTTACCAATCGCGATGAAACCAATATTTTAGCCTGTACGATTATCAGTAAACTCTACAGTCGACCTAAAACCATCGCGCGCATTCGCGCCATTGATTACTTAAAAAATCCTAAGCTATTTGGCCAAGACGGCATACCGATTGATATTGTGATTAGCCCGGAACAAAACGTTATGGAGTCGATACGCAACCTAATCGAACTCCCTGGCGTTTTGCATATTTCCGATTTCGCCGGAGGTTTAGTACGGTTATTTTCGGTGAAAGTCGTTGACAATAGCTTCCTAACTGGCAAAAAAATTAAAACCTTAAAAAACCGCTTAACGGAAGGGCGCATACGCATTGTTGCTATTTTTCGTAATAGCACCCCTTTAGTGGTTAGCGGCGAAGCCATGTTATTACCCGGCGACGAGGTGTTTTTCTTTGCCCCTAAACTGGAAGTCAGGCGACTGTTAAAAGATATTGGTTGCTTAGAAAAGCCCCTTAAACGCATTCTTATCGCAGGTGGTGGTCATATTGGTAAACGTTTGGCGTTAGCCCTAGAAAAAGACCATTATGTTAAAATCATCGAACAAGACCCCAAGCGGGTGAAAAAAATCGCTAACGAGTTGAGTAAAACTATTGTTTTACAAGGTGACTGTGGTGATGAAACCTTACTCGTCGAAGAGTCGATAGACAAAGTCGATTTATATTGCGCCATTACTGACAACGATGGCGTTAATATTATTTCTGCCTCTTTAGCTAAAGCGCATGGCGCACGCAAAGCCATTTGTATCTTAAATCATTTGTATTACAACAAATTACTACCTGGCACTGGCATTGATTTAGCAGTATTACCGAATGTTGAAACCTTAGGCAGTATTTTAAAACACGTCAGACAATGTGATGTTGCCCAAGTTAGCTTGCTGCGTAATGGCACGGCAGAAGCCATAGAAGCGGTTGCTCATCAAGGCAATGGCGCATTGTCCGTTGTGGGTCGCACTGTCGATACGGTTAAATTACCTGATGGCGTTGTGTTAGGCGCACTCATTCGCAACAACGAAGCCATTGCTATTCATCACGATACGGTATTTGAAGACGGCGACCATGTGGTCATGTTTACCTTAGAAAAAAAGCTCGTTATCAATATTGAAGAACATTTCCGTTCGCTGGCCGCTTAAGCAAATTTGTCATATAGCAATCATGAATTCACACTGGAATAACTTTTTAGCCACACAAAGCCTTGCTACTGATAACCTAGCTTTGAGCATTTACCCATTAAACCAGTTATCGGTGTTAACCGTATCAGGTGCAGATGCGGCTGATTTTTTGCAAGGCCAAGTGACGCTAAATGTCACGCAACTCAACGAACAACAAGCCGGTCTTGGCGCGATATGCACACCGAATGGCCGAGTATCCGCAATTTTTTTGCTGATAAAACACCAAGACACTTGGTTAATGATAGTACCTAGCGAACAAAATGAGATGATAAAAACGCGCTTAAGCCGTTTTATCTTGCGCGCCAAGGTTTCGATTAACCATGATGATAACTATTGCTTAATAGGTCTAAACCCGAACCTCACTGCACAAGCAAATAACTACCAGGTTACCGAAGTAACCCCACTCACAGTCACTTGGTTTAACCGAACTATCATCGTTGCAACCCTGGAACAAGCGCAAAGCATTTGGCAAACATCGGTACAAAAAGGCTATATACCGACGTGTTACACCGTTTGGCACTATTTAGACATCACCGATGGTGTTCCCTGGTTAAATGCTAATACAACAGAAATGTATATTCCGCAGATGTTGAATTTAGGGTTATTAGGCGCACTTAGTTTTGACAAAGGCTGTTATACCGGTCAAGAAATTATTGCCCGAACTCATTATTTGGGTAAAGCTAAACGTCGCCTTGTACTCGCTGAACTCAACAGCCCTCAACCACCTGAAGCTAACACAGCTGTGCTTGATGAACTAAGTGTTTCATCATTAGAGACAGGAGAAAACAGTGCCGGTAAAGTCTTATCTGCTTGTCGTCTAGGCTCGTCTTGTCGGCTGTTAATTGTATTAGCGTATTCAGACAGCGGCGAGCATCGTCTAACATTACCCGATCACACACCGATTACTTTGCTAAACTGCGATTAAACGCGCAGGCGAGCTTGCTTTTATACTTTAGACGCCTCTATTTATGGTTTTACAATCTTGCCTAGCTTGATTTATCAAGTTAGCGATGCCATAGGTGTACATAAAAAAACGGCGGATTGCCTATCGGCGAACCCGCCCTACTCGATACAGAAACTTATGAGGTTACGATGACCCATCCTGACATAGTCAATTTTCGCCGTTTGGGCACCATTACCATTGCTGCGGTTTATTTTCTCATCTTAGTCGGTGGCGTTGTGCGAGCATCGGGAGCCGGCATGGGTTGCCCAGACTGGCCGACTTGCTTTGGTCAATGGATTCCACCTACCGATGAAAGTCAATTACCGGCCAATTATCATCAGATATATGCCCAGTTAGGCTATGAAAATACAGCATTCAATCCGGTTAAAACTTGGACTGAATACACGAATCGACTCATTGGCATGACGATAGGTCTATTAATTTTTACTACTGCATGGACCTCGCGAGTTTTTTTAAAAACAGACAAAATGATTTGTTATTTAGCAATAAGTTGTCTCCTGCTGGTCGGTTTTCAAGGCTGGTTAGGCTCAACAGTTGTCGCTAGCAATTTAAAGCCAGTCATGATTACTTTACACATGTTAATGGCCTTAGCGATTGTCGCGTTATTAATTTATACCATTGCCCGTTCGCAGCAACAAAGCCTTGCCACACTTCAAACACAGGCCTTACCAAGCAAAATAAAAACCGTTGTTATTGTCGCGATGGTGATGACGCTGATACAAATTGGCATGGGTACACAAGTCAGAGAAGCCGTGGATTTTATTGCCCACGAACATGGCTATATTGATAGAAAATATTGGCGTGACGATTTTCCAATCATTTTCTATGTACATCGTTCGTTTTCATCGCTGATATTATTCACCAACGCATGGTTGGCTTGGCGTTTGTTTAAAGCGCTACCCCGCGCGCATTTATTGGTTAAAACAGGGTTAAGCTTAGTTGGATTAGTCGCCTGCGCTATCATCGCTGGCATTAGCTTAGACCGATTAGGAATGCCGCCCGTATCGCAACCGATTCACTTATTACTCGCCAATTTAATTTTTGGCGCGCAGTTTTTTCTGTTTATTTGTTTAAACTATGCAGGTGTCGGCACGCTTAACAAGGCTTAAGCCGCTAACATAACAAACAAATGTTGTAACTGAAGTGACTTAGTGATAAAAACTAGTCAACTAACTTATTACGCCCGTCTAACCGATACGAGATTTAACCGTGGAACCAACATTTAGCTCTTTTCGTATTCTCACTGGCCTACACCGAGGTTACACCACTAGTGTGCGCAAAACCTATTTCCAAGGTGAATGTATTTTTAAAGAAGGCGAGCCTGGCGATAACGCATACATCATAGTCAAAGGGGAAGTTGAATTATTCGTACTCATCAATGGCGAAACCAAACTGATTAGCCGATTAAATCAAGGCTCAATTTTTGGCGAAATGGCCTTAATTGATGACGGATTGCGCTCGGCAACAGCAGTCGCCAGTAGCATATTAGAAGTCATTATCATTACTCGCAAGCACTTCGACGAGAAAGTCAGTTGTATTGACCCCTTTGTTAATACCTTATTAAAAGTAATTTTAAAACGCTACCGTGAAATGCGCGAGCGCTTAGAACATGCTGTCACCACACCGAATAGCGAAGAGTTTTTAATCGCATCCGAATCCTCTCAGTCACTGCAGCAAGCGACTTATTTAACCGCTCGCCAAGTAGAAGCTGAGGACGAGTTAAAACACGCTTTAGCTGAAAATCAATTTGAACTGTTTTATCAGCCGATAGTTGACTTAGTTCAATGCCGCATCATTGGTGCTGAGGCTCTGATTCGTTGGCGACATCCTGAACGCGGCTTAATCCCCCCGCTGGAATTCATTCCCATCGCGGAACAATCGGATATTATTATTGCATTAGGCTTATGGCTCATTGAAGACGCTTGCCGGTCATATAAGATGTTCCAAAAAACACTACCCGACCAGTTAAGCTTTATTAGCATTAACTTATCAAGTCGCCAGTTTTCCCCTCCCGATTTAGCCGAAAACATCAAATTAATTTTTGAAAGAAGTCGAATCAACGGCGAACATATTAAATTTGAAATAACGGAATCCATCTTAATGGCAGACCCCATTAACACGATTAATACGTTAAATGAAATAAAAAAACTCGGCGCAAGCATTGCAATAGACGATTTTGGTACGGGTTATTCCAGCTTCAGTTACTTACATCGCTTCCCGATTGATACTTTAAAAATCGACAAATCGTTTATCTCAACCATGCTGGACAACCCTAAAAGCTTTGAAATCGTTAAATCACTGTGCGTATTAGCAAAGTCTTTAGGTTTAAACATCGTAGCGGAAGGTATAGAGTCGAATCGCGAACACCATATCCTTAAAGGCATGAGCAGTGATTATGGGCAAGGCTATTATTACTCGAAACCGGTAGCCGCTCATGAATTCATCGAATTGCTAAAAATAAAAAAATTTGAATGTTAATCTATACTTAGTCTTGTCAAGACAAGCACATCTATTTTTACCAATTTTGTGGATAAGTTATCTTGTTAACTATTACCAACTAGTCTGTAAACATTTTATACTATACTAACTTCACATTTCCGGCTCTCATTAGTCTTGCAAAATGATTCAAAACCAATTGTTGCAGAAACTTTTACTTAGTAGCCTACTACTCTATGGTATCCCTACCTTAGGAGAAGGCAATGTTGTGTCTTGCCGAGCAATACCGTTCGGCATGATTACTGAGTGGCATTAATAATTTCAACCACACGA
>CAWUNX010000156.1:0-8375 GCA_963923905.1 uncultured Methylocucumis sp. | reverse complement strand
CGTTATATTTTATTGGTAAATTGGCAGTCGCTTGAGGCGCATACGATTGGCTTTCGTACCTCGCCGCAGTATCAGGAATGGAAACGCTTGCTTCACCATTTTTATAGCCCGTTTCCTGTTGTTGAGCATTATCAGTTGCTTTTTGAGCAAAAAGTTTAATAAGGGTGTTGGTTTTAGCCACTTGAATCTACGACAGGAGCAGAGAGTTTACTGATTGCTGCAGCGGTGGTGCGGTATCAAATTAAGCTAGCGAATTTGAATAATCAGCAGGTTTGTGAGCGAATAATTAGCAATTGGCTAAATACAACTTAACACAGGCAGTAAATAAGTATCCTGTAGTTTTTAAATCTATCATGCCCAACACCTATTTCCCCCATCAACTGCCATTAAACGGTGCTGATTACTTCCTGTTACATTTAGACCATTTAATGTGGCAATCGTGTAGGCGTCGCAATCTGTGTGTTTTTACCATTGAGCTGTCTTCAGCGCTAACGGCTGATGCGCTAGTGTCACACGTTATCAATCATCCCGCTTATCAATGGCTATGCCGTTTGCGTTTGCAGCCTAATTGGCCGTTTTGCATACAGCGTTGGCGTGTAGAGCCTGACGCAGTTGTTCCAGAAATAAAATGCTATGAACTGAGCGCTGATGGGGCGATACCTGACGCGTTGCTAGCCAGTGCGATGGATATTCGCCGTGAGTCGGCGTTTAGAGTGGCTGTGTGTCGTAGGGCAGGGCAGGCGGGCGTTATATTGATATTTACTTGGCATCATGTGTTGATGGACGCGCATGGTGGTGAGGTGTTTGTGCGGTATTTAGGTGACTATGAGCAAAATCAAGCGATAGATTGGATAGCTGATACATCGGCAGACTTGCCTTTTGTCCAGCGGGCTAAGACGGCGCAAGCGATGAAGCGGTTTCTATTTGCTACGGCACAATTACCGATATTGTCACTCTCGACGACAGAGTTAAAACCTAGCCAATTGTCGTTGCGTTATCGATTTTTAGCATTTACCGAAACGCAAACCGAACAGATTTATCAACAGGCAAGAGCATTAGGCGCTGGCTTTTTAGTCAGTGTGTTTTTATTAGCGGCTACGACTTGCGCAATTACACGCTTACAACAACAGCGTGGCGTAGCGTTAGACGATGTTTTAGTGCCCATACCGCAAGATAAACGTAAACGCGGTAGCGATAGCCCTGTGTTGGGCAATCAAGTCAGTTTTTTGTTTTATCGCATACCTAAGAGCGCATTAACCGGTATTCGCACTTGCACGGTTGAGCTAGTGGCGCAAATGAAAACCTTAATGCGCAATGGCAGTACGAATGATTACACCGTTATGATGGAGTTTTTACGACGTGTGCCAGGGCTTTTTTATCGGCGTATGCTCAAAGCACCGACCCAGGGTTTAATGGCCAGCTTTTATTATTCTGATACCGGTGATTCGTTGCAGCAGTTTAACGAATGGCTAGGCCAACCCGTTAACGATGCGCGACATTATCCGCCTAATCTTTATCCACCAGGTATTACCTTTATTTTTAGCCGTTGCCAAGGTTCGTTGCGTTTGACATTGGGTTATATGATGCCAGTGATTTCTGATGCCGAATCTCAACAATTGTTGGCAACGCTCAGCGCTTTGTTATTGCCAAACAATGGCGTCTGAGAAAACGCTAAGCTGCGATGTGGCTGTCGTAGGGGCGGGCGCGGCTGGGATTGCTGCCGCAGTGGCCGCAGCAGATGCGGGCGCTGATGTGGTGTTAATCGAACGCTATGGCTTTGTCGGTGGTTTAGCGACAACGGCAATGGTAGGGACAATCTGCGGTTTGTTTTATCGCAGTCAACGCCAAGCGTGCTATGCCGTACAAGGCTTTGCGCGTGATTTTGCCGAGGCGGTACATGCGGGTAGTCAAACGCGCATAGCAACGTTCGGTGAAGGCTTACATTTTTTACCCTATTGTCCTACCGTGTTTCAGCAAGAAGCGCTAAGAAGACTTAAAGCCGCGCGCGTACGCTTATATTTACATAGCGTGTTAACTGGCGCGACGGCTCAGCAACACATCATACAGCGCTTAAATTTTCAAAGCGCAGGCGCAGGTTTTGCGATAACGCCCAAAGCGGTGGTTGATTGCACGGGTAACGCGCAAGTCTCGTTATTATTAGGCTTAGAACGGATTGAACAAAGCGCTTATCAAGCTGGGGCGCTGGTTTTTCGTGTGTCTGGCTTACCTGCGTTAACACCAGAAACCTTGAGCTTGAATTTAATTCGCTGGCTAAAACAAGCGGTTAATGAGGGGGCTTTACCGCCGCAGTGTGAACGCTTATCTTTGGTTCCAGGCACGTTTAACAACGGTACGGCTTTATTTAAGCTAGGGATGAGCTGGCTATTTCAAGATTCGCTAGCGTGTTTGACCGACTACGAAATAGAAGCGCGTGGCTTAGCTGTCGCCATTATCGGGTATCTTAGCCGTCATCAAGCCTTGTTAGCGCCTATGGTGATTACCACTATGGCTACTGAAATAGGTTTGCGTAGCGGTGCACGCGCTTATGGTTTGGCCGTTTTGACCGAACAACAGGTATTAAGCTGTGCTAAGCCAGACGATGGCGTGGCGATAGGAGTTTGGCCTATCGAATATTGGGGACAAGCACGCAAACCAGAATTGCGCTATTTTGCTTTTGAGGATAGTTATTGGATTAGCGCAAACACCTTAGTCTCAAGGGCTGTGCATAATTTATTTTTTGCCGGTCGAGGGTTATCGGCAACTGAATGGGCAATGGCATCGGCGCGGGTGATTGGCACTTGCTTAAATACTGGCTATGCAGCGGGTGGTTTAGCTAGTGCTTATGCGTTAAGCTCTAATTGGCAAACGGCTATTAAACGTATTCAAAAACAACACGGTATTAAAACAACCAGCACAGTACATGGTTCTGACATTTTGTTTGATTGACACTAGCTCTAAACAGTTTGAAAAAGTTGCTGAGCAAAAAGCGTACGCTTTTGTATCAATAAAATGCGCTCAATAAACGTCGGCTAAAGCTTGGCGAATTTATATAAAACTAATCGGTGTTAATAGCCTTGTGCAAACGCTCTTTCAGGAACGCTTTAATCGGAGTACAACCTTTGCTAATCGCCTGATAATCAATACTCGAATTAAGACCTTTTCCCATTAAAAAGCCGAGAATTTCAGGTTGGCAATCAGCAATGGCTAAACCCGCTAGATTGGTGTTATCGTTTTTGTCGGTCAACACCGCCCCTTTTTCATAAAGAAATTTAACTACCGGCAATTGCCGGACTTCAATCGCCCGCCGCATGATATATAAACTATTTAAATCAGCACCGTTTTCGATAAGAATCGCTAAAACTTCCAGCACTTTGTTTAGCTTTGGTTTAGAGTCATCTCCATAGGCCAGCGAGGTAAAACTAAGAGTTAACGGCGTTTCATAGCCACTATAAGTAGACTTGCTTATTTTGTTGACGTTAGCTCCAGACGCTAGCAACAATTTTATTATTGGTATATTTTTTCCTATTACCGCTAAATGCAGCGGCATGTAGTCATCTTTGTTGTTTACATTAATGTTAGCCCCGTAACGGCGCAGCAGTTTGAACATGCTGGGGGTTCCTCTTGTTGCTGCCCACAATATAGGCGTCATGCCGGTTTCAGATACTTCATTAACATTCGCACCTTGTTTTAACAGTTGGCCTACCTGTTTTACATTCCCATCTATCACGGCTTTGTGTAAGGGTGGCTGTCTTAGATAGTCACCGATTTTTTTGAATTCAGTGTCCATTAAACCTTGATCTGAATTTTGCCAAGTTATGCCGCCATCGCTTGAACGATAGAGTCCACAACCTTGCCAAGCCGCAAAAACAAGATTGGGGTTCTTGGGTGCCACCGCAATAGTAGTGGCCCGCCAGCTACCCGGTAAACCTTTACCAATGGGTTGCCAAGAAGCGCCATAATCTGTGCTTTTTAAAAAGGCGTTGCGGTCGACACTAGTGTTGGAATTAATATTGCAATCCATATATATAATATTAGGGGTAGAAGGTGGTACGGCATAATTACTACATGCCCCCTTAATCCTTTGCCAAGAAACACCGCTATCTTCTGATTTCATTAAACCGATCCCCCGGGCATATAAGATTTGTTTTGTTGTGTTTAAAACCCTTAGCGCTGAAAATGGGACGGGGCTGTCTTGATAAAATAATGGTGGCGCGGATAACTGCCAGCTCTTACCGCCATTTAAGGACTTAATCAAGCCGTCTCCCGTTCCAGCAAATACAAATTCAGGCTGTTTAGGGTCAAACGCTAACGCGTCAGATAGCACTCTTGTTGAGTAGACTGCCTGCCAATGTTCACCGCCGTCTTCAGTTAAGAATAAATGATCTTTTTCACCCGACTCCGCAATGGCGCTTAAGATTATTTTTTTGGGATTTTTCGGGTTAATAGCAATAGCGTGGATAGTGGGGATATAAGGGGCGCTATAATAGCGGCCTGGAACCTGTAAACCTGTGTTTATCGAATGCCATGACCGGCCTGCGTCTGTACTTTTATAAACACCTATTTCCGGCAAATATCCTTCGCCGATATAAAGTGTATCGGGATGCGATGGGTCTATGGCAAGGCTTTCGGCACTTTCAACTTTAGAGCCATTGCCGGAATGAACCCAGGATTTGCCGCCATCTGTGCTTTTGAAAACACCATAGAAACGAGTTCCGGCATATACAATGCTGGCATTTTTGGGAGATATGGCTATTGAAATAACTTCCACGCCATTGTCAGGTGGAAAGCTCGAATAAGCAATTTGTATAACTGCAACATACACCACTAAAATTTTTACGCATAGATTTAGCATAGGTGTGATTCCTTATGTACTAGAAGCTTGTGGTAAGTCAGCATAATAAGCGCATTTAACTCAAAGGAAAAAATGCGAGAAGGCAATAATAACAGAATAGCGGTGCAGATAGATTGTTAGGCTAAAAACTCTCTGGCAAGCAAAGCTTCAACCAATTTAGGTATTTCGCTTCCAGCTGGGCCTATTAGATGTTTATTAAAACTGCCGGAGATTTCGGTTTCTTGAAGATTGGTTTCTATACGGTAGGCTTGACAGGCTATTTGCGCGAATTTTGCTGCGGGATAGACTAGCCCGGAAGTGCCGATTGAGATAAAAAGTTGACAAACTGCTAATGCCCTTAGAATTTCGTCCATGTGGTAAGGTGTTTCTCCAAACCAGACTATATCGGGGCGCAACATACCGACATTGCCGCAATGAGGGCAGGCCGTCTCGACCGATAAATCGGTGTTCCAAATCAGCCGGGTTTTACAGAATTGACAAAAAATCTTGTTTAACTCCCCGTGCATGTGCAGGAGTTTTTGGCTGCCGGCGCGTTCATGCAAATTATCGACGTTTTGAGTGATAATCAACACATCGCCCGGCCATTGCTGTTCCAGCCGTGTTAAGGCGAGATGGGCTGGGTTCGGCATAACACTGGCGTCTTGCAGTTGGCGGCGGCGTTGATTGTAAAATGAATGTACCAATTTTGGATTGCGTATAAAACCTTCAGGTGTTGCTACATCTTCAATGCGATGCTCTTCCCAAAGTCCGTCTTGTGCTCGAAAGGTTCGTATTCCACTTTCGGCGGAAATTCCTGCACCGGTTAAGATGACTATAAAATCGGTTGGTTTGAGTTTCATTAATGATTCTTTGCTGGACTGTTAATTTTTAGGGCTAGGCATTTATACGGGACAATAAGGGACAGGGCACAGAGCGAGGTGTTGGCTGCAGGGATGCTGCCGCCAAGTCTACAGGTGTCCTGTGCCCTGTTCCGATTTAAGTTTGTAGCCATTTTTAGTAACCGCTTTAATTGGTCCGTATTCATTTAATCGTGCAAAAGTTTTTTAATAGAAGTCAAAAAGCTCTAATATTTTTGGTATTGGCAAAGCCTTAACTGCTTTTAGGTATGAGGTCTTTAGGAAACAACAGCCAGATTTTAACCATTGCTTTCTTTTTTAACATCATTATGACTCCAGTGCGAATGTTAAAATAAATATGGATTTGTACTTAGCTGGCAAACGGCTATTAAACGTATTTAACAACATGGAATTGACAGAGCATCGCATGAATATCACTGACACACTGTTACAACACGCGCTCAAGCATTGGCCCGAGCAGATTGCCGTTATCGATGGCGAGCAAGCATTAACCTACCGTGAGTTGTATCAACACACCGAGCAGTTAAAAGCGCAATTACTGGGTTTAGGTGTGGGTAAAGGGACGATATTAGGCGTGATGGGGCGTAATAGCTCAGGTTTTATCATCGCCATGTTAGCTAGCTTTGGCTGCGGTGCGGTTGCTGTGCCGTTATCGCATCAATTAAAGCCCGCTGAAATCGAACACATTGTCGAAAACACGCGCATACAAGCGATTTTAGATGACACTTCTGGCGTGAACCCTTGGACAGGGCAGGCCATGATGTTTAAGTTACTACAACAACCGTTGCGCTTAACCTGGACACAAAAGCCAGCCCATGCACAGCTCGCACAGTTAGCTGATGCGGCTTTTATTCGTTATACCTCTGGCACGACGGGCGCTAGTAAAGGCGTTGTATTAACGCACGCCAGTATCTTGGCTCGGGTAGAGCAAGCGCGCCGGGCATTGCGCTTAACCTGCGCTGATGCCGTGCTATGGGTGTTGCCTATGGCGTTTCACTTCCTGGTAAGCATCTTGGTGTATCTGCGTTCGGGCGCGCGTATCATTATTAGCAAAGACTTATATGCTAAAACCATTATTGAAGCCGCACAGCGACACCAAGCCAGTGTGCTTTATGCTTCGCCTATGCATTTTAGATTGCTCGCGGCGGATACCTCAGGTCAGTTACTGCCTTCATTAACAACGGCTATTTCCACATCCTCGGCTATCCCATTAGAAATAGCGCAAGCGTTTACAACGCGTTTTGGGGTAGCGGTGCGCCAAGCTTATGGCATTATCGAAGCGGGGTTACCCATGTTAGATAATGCCTATGACGCGTCAGAGCCGATTAGCGTTGGTCATCCTGTTGATGGCTTTGAAGTTGAAATATTATCTGATGCCAACACGCCAGTGACCAATGGTGAAATCGGGCATTTAGCCTTGCGCGGCCCAGGTATGTTCGATGCTTATTTATCACCGTGGCAAACCGCTAATCAGGTCATGTCGAATAGCTGGTTTATGACTGGCGACTTAGCGTACCGAAGACCTGACGGTCGCATTGTGATAAGTGGACGCGAGAAAAGCGTGATTAACGTATCGGGTAATAAAGCCTTTCCAGAAGAAATAGAAGCGGTATTAAACGCACACGCACAAGTAGCCGCAAGCCGAGTTTTTGGCAAACCGCATCCGCTAATGGGTGAAGTCGTTTGTGCCGAGGTCGTGTTACGCCAAGCCCCCGCAGATATAGAAGACATTATCCGTTTTTGCCGTAAGCGTTTATCAGCGTATAAAGTTCCGCAGCAGTTAGCGGTTGTTACCGAAATAACTTATACAGTTAGTGGTAAAGTTAAACGGAATGATGCTAAGACAAAACCCGGATCCGCTCAGGCGTTGGGTTAAACAAGTAATTTGTCGTAGTCTGCATGACTGCCAATCCAAAACCACTGTATGCCTTGGTCAACAGGGATGCCAAGTGCTCGATACCCCAAGCTAACGCGAACGCTTCGGAATGCCCCATTTTTAACAGATTTAAATTGTAAAGATGGATGATGGGGATTTTGTTTAAGTAGCTCGTAGTTATTACGAGCCTGCTGCTGGATTTCAATAGGCAAGGCATCGAAATATCGTCAGAATTTTGCCGATGTGAAATGTTTCAAAGCTCACGAGCCTTGCCATTTTGATAGTCGGCAAGTGCTTCGGCCGCTAAGGCATCCAGTTTTCCTGCATTTGCATCCGCCTCTATTTGCGCATCCCAAACAGACTCGTCAAACTTGGCAAACCATTGGCGAAATTCAGCTAGCTCGTGTGCTGGCAATTCTTCAATTGCTTGTTCGATAGACTGAATAGATGTCATAAAAAGCTCTTGTGTAGTGGTTATATTTGGTTAAACTGATTTTAGCACGCCCTTAAAAAATACAGCTTGGAAAAATCTGTTTAACAATCTGTTTCAGCAGCTCCTTTATGATAGTTTGCTGGTGCAAAATCGTCTTACGGGTTTATATCTATGCGACTTACGAGTTAACCATTCGTTAGGCACGGATGCGTGCCGCACCACACATAGTTATTTTGCTCTAAGGTCAGATCCCCACTTGTCGGACGCCCAAGCATATGAGCCACGGTCAAAAATACCAGATTGTTGTAGTGGTCTAATAATAACGGACAGAGAGATAGGTTGATAAACTAAAAACAC
>CAWUNX010000155.1:0-8419 GCA_963923905.1 uncultured Methylocucumis sp. | reverse complement strand
TTGCCGATTGCGGTTGTCAGCTTGCCGTCGCCAGAAAAGCCAGTATCCAAACTGCCGTCGCTGTTGTAACGCAACATAACAAAATCGCTGTTGCTACTGTTGTAGCTATTTCCAGCAACGACGATTTTACCGTCGTTTTGACTCACAACCGCGCGAGCTATATCGTCAAACTCGCTGATGGCAGTAATTACCTTGCCATCCAGGCTGAAATCATGGTCCAAACGGCCGTTGACGGTATAACGCACTAATACAATCTCTTTATCGTTGCCGGTTTGAGAAAAGCCTGCCGCTAAGACTTTTCCGTCAGCTTGAAGCGTTACCGCATAAGCTGCGGCATCTTGGTTCATTCCTAGGCTTAATATCGGGGCGGTATTGCTGTTCGGGTTCACAACATGGATAGCAAATAGGTTTGCTGCATCAGCATGAGATTGATCGGCAGCCGTTACTTTAATCGTAATAACACCGGCATTGCCAGCAGTTGGTGTACCCGTAAACGAACGCGTAATAGCGTTAAAACTTAGCCAAGCCGGAAGCGGAGAACCGTCGGCTAAGCTAGCACTATAGTTAAGGTTGTCGCCCGCATCTTCATCACTAAAGCTATCGTCTGGAATCGTATAGCTAAACACAGTGCCGGCTTCGGCGTCTTGGTCGCCTAATGCGTGCGCAACAACCGGAGCGTCGTTCTGATTGTTGATGGCGAGGGTAAAGACTTTGTCGACAAATAAACCGCCTTGATCAGTACTGCGAACACGAATACTGTAATTGGCTTTAGCTTCAAAGTTTGGTGACGCATTAATTTGCAATTGATTGCCGATAAGCGTAAACGCGGCATTGTCGGAGCTGCCAACACCGTCGACTAAGCTGTACACAAACGTATCGCCGAAATTCGCATCGATGCTGGTGAAGTTGCCGACCAATGTATTCTCCGCGACGTTTTCATTTAAACCGGCAGCACTTAAATTAATAGTGGTTGGTGCTAAGTTTTCGCTGCCGGAACCAGAAATGACAGCGGTAGCTAAACTGCTTAGGCTTTCGGCTGTACCGTGACCGTCGGTATAGCTTACGTCTACTATGATTGTTTTACCGACTTCAGCAGTGGTTAGCGTATAAGTACTTCCGGTTGCCCCGGTGATTACCCGACCGTCTGCTTTCCAGACATAACTGAATGTGCCTAAACCATCGGCATCGCTAATGCTGTCGTTATTGGCGGTCAATAGTTGGCCTTCGATAAGTGTGCCAGTGATAACTGGGATACCAACCGGTGCTTCGTTAATAAGGGTGACGGCGGCAGTTGCCACGCTGGATAACGGTCCTTCATGGGTTCCGTGACCATCGGTGAAGCTGACTTCAACCGTAATGGTCTTGCCGACTTCCGAATAGGTTAATAAATAAGTGCTTGCAGTCGCGCTGTTAATTACAACACCGTTTGCTTTCCAGATATAGCTGAATACGCCTAAGCCATCGGCATCGCTAATCCCATTAGTGATGGCGGTTAGTGTTTGACCTTGGCTAGCCGTACCTGTAATGGATGGAATACCATCCGGTGCATCATTGAGGTTGTCAACTATAGCGGTCGAGTGGCTGGTTAATGGGCCTTCGGCAGTGTTGCGACCATCGATATAGCTCACATCGACTGTAAGCGCTTTGCCGACTTCTGTTTCTGTTAATAGGTAAGTGCTGCCGGTCGCTCCGCTAATGACGGCACCGTCGGCTCTCCAAATATAGCTGAATACGCCTAAACCATCCGCATCGCTGATGCCGGTCGTCACTGCTGTTAAAATTTGTCCTTGCGCCGCAGTACCGCTGATTGTCGGGATACCGACTGGAGCCTCATTGGTATTGGTGACGACTGCGGTGGCATGACTGGTTAATACGCCTTCGGCCGTGCCGTGGCCGTCGGTATAACTCACGCCTACTGTAATAGTTGTGCCGACTTCGGCGTCAGTTAGCAAATAAGTGTTGCCGCTAACGCCGCTGATGATTGTGCCATTTGCTTTCCAGACGTAGCTGAATATCCCTAAGCCGTCCGCATCGCTGATTCCATTAGTGACTGCGGTTAACGTTTGACCTTGCGTCGCAGTGCCGATGATACTGGGAATACCGACTGGCATGTCGTTGGTGTTTGCAACAGCGCCAGTGGCCAAACTGGTTAACGGACCCTCGGCCGTGCCGTGACCGTCGGTATAAGTTACCGCGACAGTGATGGTTTTGCCGACTTGCGCTTCTGTTAACGTCAGTGTGTTAGTCGTTTCCCCGCTAATCACGCTACCGTTGGCTTTCCAGACATAATTGAATACGCCTAAGCCATCAGCATCGCTAAGATTGCTAGTTACGGCGGTTAAGGTTTGGCCTTGTTGCGCAGTACCCGTAATGGTGGGAAGACCTACTGGTGCATCGTTGATATTGACAACGGCGGCGGTCGCTAAGCTGGTTAACGGGCCTTCGCCCGTACCATGACCGTCGATATAACTTACAGCGACAGTGATGGTTTTGCCAACTTGCGCTTCGGTTAATGCCAAGGTATTGGCAATAGCCCCATTAATGACAGTGCCGTTGGCTTTCCAGACATAACTGAACGCACCTAAGCCGTCCGTATCGCTAATACCACTGGTCACAGCGGTTAAGGTTTGGCCTTGCTTCACCGTGCCAGTAATAGTTGGCTGGCCTGTGGGAGTCTGGTTGGTATTGGTGACTGCGGCCGTAGCGTTGCTGGTTAACAGACCTTCAGCCGTGCCGTGGCCGTCGGTATAACTCACACCTACCGTAATCGTTTTGCCAACCTCCGTATCCGTTAATAGATACGTGTTGCTGTTAGCGCCACTAATGACGGCGCCGTTAGCTTTCCAAACATAGCTGAACACGCCTAGACCGTCTGTATCACTGATACCGCTTGTTACAGCGGTTAATACTTGACCTTGTGTAGCCGTGCCGGTAATGGTTGGCACGCCGACTGGCGCATCGTTGATATTAGCTATTGCCGAAGTTGCTAAACTGGTTAACGGTCCCTCGACCGTGCCGTGACCGTCGGTGTAGTTTATCGATACGGTTATGGTTTTGCCGACTTGCGCTTCTGATAATGTCAAGGTATTGGCAATAGCCCCGTTAATGACGGCGCCGTTGGCTCTCCAAACGTAGCTGAATACGCCTAATCCGTCGGCATCACTGATACCACTGGTCACGGCGGTTAAGGTTTGGCCTTGCGTTGCTGTGCCGGTAATAGTTGGGATACCCGTTGGCGTGTCGTTGAGATTAGCAACAACGGCGGTTGCTAAGCTGGTTAGTGGACCCTCAACCGTGTTGTGACCATCGGTGTAGTTGACTGATACGGTTATGGTTTTGCCGACTTGCGCTTCCGTTAACAGATATGTGCTGTCGGTAGCGCCGCTAATTACGCTACCATTGGCTTTCCAGACATAACTGAATACGCCTAAGCCATCCGCATCATTGATACCACCGGTCACGGCCGTCAAGGTTTGACCTTGCACAGCCGTGCCGGTGATTACGGGCAAGCCTACTGGTAAGTCGTTAATATTGTTAACGATAGGCGTCGCAATACTAGCTAGCGGGCCTTCATTGGTTGCGTGACCATCGGTATAACTGACTTCAACGGTGATGGTTTTGCCGACTTGCGCTTCGGTTAATTTATAAGTGCTGCTGGTCGCGCCGCTAATCACGTTTCCATTGGCTTTCCAGACATAGCCGAACGCGCCTAAGCCGTCTGCATCGCTGATACCGCTGGTTACGGCAGTTAAGACTTGGCCTTGTGTCGCTGTGCCGTTAATGGTTGGGAGGCCGACTGGCACGTCGTTGATATTAGCTATTGCCGAGGTTGCTAAGCTGGTTAGCGGACCTTCAACTGTGCCGTGACCGTCGGTGTAATTGACCGCCACAGTTATGGTTTTACCAACGTGCTCTTCCGTTAACGTCAATGTATCGGTTGTTGCACCGCTGATAATGACACCGTTAGCTTTCCACAGATAGCTGAATATGCCTAAGCCGTCTGCATCGCTGATTCCGCTAGTGACTGCGGTTAACGTTTGACCTTGCGTTGCCGTGCCTGTAATAACGGGTGTACCAATAGGGGCGTCGTTAATATTTGCGATGGCTGAGGTTGCTAAACTGGCTAAAGGGCCTTCTACCATGCCGTGCGCGTCGGTATAAGCGACTTCGACTGTAATGGTTTTACCGACTTCAGTTTCCGTCAATGTATATGTGTCAGCTGTTGCTCCGCTAATCACGCTACCGTTGGCTTTCCAGACATAACTGAATAGGCCTAAGCCGTCTGCGTCGCTAATCCCATTTGTCACGGCTGTCAGCGTTTGACCCTGGGTTGTCGTACCCGTAATAGTCGGTACGCCTACTGGTATATCATTGATATTGGCTACTGCATCGGTAGCGCTACTCGCTAAAGGACCTTCGACCGTGCCGTGTCCATCAGTGTAGCTGACTTCTACGGTAATGGCTTTTCCTACTTGCGCTTCAGTTAAGGTCAGCGTATTAGCCGTTGCGCCGCTAATAACTGTACCGTTAGCTTTCCAAACATAACTGAACGTGCCTAAACCGTCGGCATCGTTAATACCGTTGGTTATGGCGGTTAACATTTGACCTTGCGTCGCCGTGCCGTTAATGGCTGGGATACCGGACGCTACGTCGTTAATGTTTGCGACGGCAGTAGTCGCAGTACTGCTTAATGGCCCTTCGGCCGTGCTGTGACCGTCGATATAGCTGACTTCAACGGTGATAGCTTTGCCGACTTCCGCTTCGGTTAACGTCAATGTATTAGCCGTTGCGCCGCTGATTATTGCGCCGTTGGCTTTCCAAACATAGCTAAATACGCCTAAGCCATCTCCGTCGCTAATTCCGCTAGTAATGGCTGTCAACACTTGTCCTTGCGTCGCTGTGCCGTTGATCGTTGGGACGCCGACCGGGGACTCATTAGTATTTGTAACAGCAGCAGTGGCAAGACTGACTAATGGCCCTTCGGCACTATTGTGACCATCGGTGTAGCTAACCTCAACCGTAATATTTTTGCCGACCTCCGCATCGGTCAATACATACGTGCTGTTGATTGCGCCGCTGATGACTGTGCCATTTGCTTTCCATACATAACTGAATACACCCAAGCCGTCGGCGTCGTTAATACCGCTGGTGACGGCGGTTAACGTTTGGCCTTGTGTAGGTGTGCCGTTGATGACCGGAATACCTACCGGTATGTCGTTAATATTTGCAACAACGCCGGTAGCCGTACTGGTGAGGCTTTCAAGTGTACCGTGACCGTCGGTGTAATTGACTGATACAGTAATAGTTTTACCAACTTGCGCTTCAGTTAACGTCAACGTACTAGCTGTCGCACCGCTGATAACCGTGCCGTTAGCTTTCCAGACATAGCTGAATACGCCTAAACCATCAGCATCGCTAATGCCGCTGGTTACTGCTGTCAGTGTTTGGCCTTGAGTAGCCGTACCGGTGATAGTTGGAATGCCGACCGGTACATCGTTGATATTGGCAACGCTAGCGGTAGCCGCGCTGGTGAGCGGGCCTTCGGCTCTACCGTGACCGTCGGTGTAATTGACCGCCACAGTTATGGCTTTACCGACTTGCGCTTCAGTTAATGTCAACGTGCTGGCCGTTGCGCCGCTAATCGTCGTGCCGTTAGCTTTCCAGACATAGCTGAATACGCCTAAACCATCGGCATCGCTGATACCGCTGGTTACAGCGGTTAAGGTTTGACCTTGCGTCGCTGTTCCTGTGATGGTTGGAATACCGACCGGTGCATCATTGATATTAGCGACACTAGCAGTAGCCACGCTGGTGAGCGGGCCTTCAGCACTACCGTGTCCGTCGGTGTAATTGACTGATACAGTAATGATTTTACCGACTTGCGCTTCAGTTAACGTCAACGTGCTAGCTGTCGCACCGCTGATAATCGTGCCGTTAGCTTTCCAGACATAGCTGAATACGCCTAAACCGTCGGCATCGCTGATACCGCTGGTTACAGCGGTTAAGGTTTGACCTTGCGTTGTTGTACCGGTAATCGTTGGAATACCGACCGGTGCATCATTGATATTGGCGACACTAGCAGTAGCCACGCTGGTGAGCGGGCCTTCAGCACTACCGTGCCCGTCGGTGTAGTTGACCGATACGGTAATGGTTTTACCAACTTGCGCTTCAGTTAACGTTAACGTGCTGGCCGTTGCGCCGCTAATCGTCGTGCCGTTAGCTTTCCAGACATAGCTGAACACACCTAAACCGTCGGCATCGCTGATACCGCTGGTTACTGCTGTCAGTGTTTGACCTTGTGTCGCTGTACCGGTGATGGTTGGAATACCGACCGGTGCATCATTGATATTAACGACACTAGCAGTAGCCACGCTGGTGAGCGGGCCTTCAGCACTACCGTGACCATCGGTGTAATTGACTGATACAGTAATGGTTTTACCGACTTGCGCTTCGGTTAATGTCAACGTGCTGGCCGTTGCGCCACTAATCGTCGTGCCGTTAGCTTTCCAGACATAGCTGAATACGCCTAAACCATCGGCATCGCTGATACCGCTGGTTACTGCTGTCAATGTTTGACCTTGCGTCGCTGTTCCTGTGATAGTTGGAATACCGACCGGTGCGTCATTGATATTGGCGACGCTAGCGGTAGCTGTGCTGGTTAATGGGCCTTCAGAACTACCGTGACCGTCGGTGTAATTGACTGATACAGTAATAGTTTTACCAACTTGCGCTTCAGTTAACGTCAACGTGCTAGCTGTCGCACCGCTGATAATCGTGCCATTGGCTTTCCAGACATAGCTAAATGCACCTAAACCGTCTGCATCACTAATACCACTGGTTACAGCGGTTAAGGTTTGACCTTGCGTGGCTGTGCCGGTGATGGTTGGAATACCGACCGGAGTATCGTTGATATTGGCAACGCTAGCGGTAGCTAGGCTGGTTATCGGGCCTTCAGATGTGCCTTTTGTGTCGGTGTAGCTGACCGATACGGTAATGGTTTTACCGACTTGCGCTTCGGTTAATGTCAACGTGTTGGCCGTCGCGCCGCTAATCGTCGTGCCGTTGGCTTTCCAAACATAGCTGAATACGCCTAAACCATCTGCGTCGCTAATACCGCTGGTCACGGCGGTTAAGGTTTGGCCTTGCGTGGCCGTCCCGCTAATCGTGGGCAGACCTACTGGTGCATCGTTAACTGCCGTGACGCTAACTGTGGCTTGTACTGAGCTGGCCGATTGTCCGCCGTTATTGTCTTTTGCTGTGACAGTGAACGCATTTAACGTACCGTTGGCATTTGCTGCCGGTGTCCAGTACGCATTGTGGGTTGCATCTATTGTGTCATTACTGCCCGCAACCCAGGTTGTCGCTGTGCCAGCCGAAGTGCCGATTTTTAGCGTACCGGTACTGACTGCTTTAACAACAAAACCGGTTACGGTACCGTCGGCATCGGCTTCGTTGCCTTGAGTTTTTAAGTTGTTTAAAGTTATCGTGATTTGCGTGTCTTCGGTACCGCTAGCGACAGCGGCGGCAAAGCTGGTTAAGGTTGGATTGATGTTGTTTAAATAAACTAGGGTATTGCCGAAATAATTGCCTGTTATAAAATCTAAGTCACCATCGTTGTCAATATCGACGACATCGATTTTTGGTCTGTTCATTGAGCTCAAACCGAATGGATTCGCGATCGGCGCCGCAAACACCGGACTGGAAGCGGTGCCGGTATTTCGTAGCAAAAAGACATTACCCGATAAGCTATCAGCGATTAACGCATCAAAATCGCCGTCGCCGTCTATGTCAACCAACTTCGGGCAAGAATAACCACCCACATCGGCAATGCCGAATGGCGTGGTGCCGCCCTCCCGGACAAAACTCGGGCTGGTAGTCGTGCCGGTATTGCGGAAAAACCAGGTTTCACCATTATGGTTGCCGATGAATACGTCCATATCGCCGTCGTTATCGATATCGACAAAATCGGGTCTATTTTCGCCGCTATTACTGGTTAAGCCGAACGGATTCTGCACCGGCGCAGCAAATACCGGGTTACTCGCCGTGCCGGTATTACGTAAAAATTCGACATGCGCGAACCCGGTACCATTAAAAAGATCCAAATCACCGTCGCCGTCTATATCGACGAAATCAGGTGATGAATCAAAGTTACTTGCATATAGCTGGCTGATATTGAATGGGTTAGTCGTCGGTGCAGCATAAACGGGATTGGAAGCCGTACCGGTATTGCGAAAAAACACAACTTTTTCATCGTATCGGCCGAAAAACGCATCTAAATCCCCGTCGCCGTCAATATCGACGAACGTCGGGTCGGCATCCTGGCTGACTGCCGTTAAGCCAAAGGGGTTAGTCAATATCGTGGTGTATGTAGGATCTGTCTCTTATACACATCTCCGAGCCCACGAGACCAGAGAGGATC
>CAWUNX010000154.1:0-8545 GCA_963923905.1 uncultured Methylocucumis sp. | reverse complement strand
ATCCTCTCTGGTCTCGTGGGCTCGGAGATGTGTATAAGAGACAGAATATGGGTAAATCGCCTAACCCGGGAAATTTATCAATAGAATCACGCGTGTTATCGCTGATTAATCCGGCAATACCTAAGGTTTGACCATCTTCTAACTCGACAGAAGAATTCGCTCGGCGCTTAACTAACGCCGGAATCACAAATGAATTCTGTGTTGAATTCACTGCTGCAACCACAGTGCTGACACTACTCAACTCACTGACATCGACAGAAATTTTCAGGCTAATCCGGCCTGAATCCAACACCACCGGTAAAAACTTAGTCGCAATACCAAATTCCTTATAATCAACCGAAATACCACCGGTAACGTTACGTTGCACCGGAATTGGAAACTCGCCGCCGGATAAAAAATCCGCTGTTTGCCCGGAAATCGTCGTTAACGTAGGCTCAGCTAAAATCTTAATCAAACCATTGCTACGCGACGCATTAATCACCGCGTTGACTTGCCCGCTACGGCTAATAAAACGACCAAACATGCCAAACGGGCTAATTAAACTCGTAGCATAATCCAACGCCCCACTCGCCAATTGCCGATTTAATGACGATGATAAGTTTTGTGATGTCGTCGTAACGGCTGCCGTGCCAGAAACCGAGCCACCAGAAAACTGCCCACTTTGCCCCATCATATTAAAATCAACGTTTAACTCTTTACCCAACGTGCGATTCATTTCCGCGACTTTGACTTCCAACATCACTTGCTGTGGCCCGCCGACTTGCATCATATTAATAAGGCCAACGCCATTGCTTTTCTCATTTGTCGAATACTCTTCCGGTTTACTCCTGTCACTTTGCAAAAATGTCTTGGCAATGGCCAAAATATTGTCCATTTTCTCCGCGCTAGACACTTGTCCGGCGACAACGATAGAGCCTTGCGACGAATACACGCTAGGCGACTCGGTAGGCAACAGTTCATGCAGTTTAGCTTTTAAGCCATCAATATCATGGGTGACTTCAATATTAATCGTATCGTATTGATTAAGCTTAGAATTGTTCAACGTCAGATTCGTTGTACCTAAATGCTTGCCTAACACATACAAATGGTTTTCATCTAATAACTCAATATCGGCAATATCAGGATTAGCGACGGTAAAACTATCGGTATTCGTCTTTAACTCGACAAAGCGCGATTTATTCAACGTCACGCGCAACGCATTATCCGAGGCAAACACATTCGCCTTAAGCAACAATCCCATGATGAGCAAAAGACCACACAACTTAACGTTCATAAATGTCCATAGCTATGGTGGAGAAAGTAAACTCGCGTTAGGCATTATCCGTCCTGCGTTAGTCCGCGCCCGGCTATCGGCCTTATTAATAGGCGTACAAGACGCCACCTCAGAACAATGCGTAATCGACTTGGTTGCGCCACGAATCACCGTCCATGAACGCTCAGGTTTGACAGCTTCCGGTTTAACAGCCGGTTCAGGTGTTGGCTCAGGCTTAGGTTCGGGTTTGATGACGGGCGGCGCTGGTTCGGGTTTAGCGTCAGAGGGCAGGGTGGCGACCGTTTTATCCAACGGATTGCGTAACAATAATTGAATCGTACCTTCCAGCGTGGCATACACCAGTTTAGTCGCCTGTGCCGGCGACACTTCCAGCGTCACGCTCTTATGCACGGCGGGCTTGTTTTTATCGCCGCCGGTTTCTTGATCAACCGCTAACACCTTAACGTTTTGCACGGCGATATACGTCGTTGGTGTGCTAGGCGTATTAAGTTTAGCGTTGTTAGCTGCGTAAGTGCGGATTTTTGGCGTCGCCAACACATCGACAAAATTGCCAGGCAATAAAAAGCCCGACACGCCAATGACATCATTCACCTTAACCGAAACCGCGCGCATATCCGGCTGAATCAACGCCGATAACGGATTGCCGCCCACATATTCACGGATAGTGTGCTTGCTTAACACTTCGCCCGACATAATGGCGCGAGTCGTAATTTTATTGACCACCTCTTTAGCTTGGGTGAAATAAGCCGACGGTAAATTCGAGGTGGGCCAGTCTACGACCTTAAACTCAGCTTCGCTGAGTTTAGTCGCATAGGCTAAATCCTTTGCCGCGACTAAGATTTTAGTGGTATTCAGCACGGCGCTAGGCGCGGAACGTTCTACCCAACGTTTAGCAAACCAAACGGCTAATAGCGCGATAACCAGCGCAATCACTAAGACGATGAGAGTTTGCTTTTTCAGCATAGAGGTATTAAGACTTAAAACAAAGTAAGCGTTGCGAGATTAAACGCTTGAAACAGTAAATGATTTTTCCATAACACATACAGCGTCCCGCCGGTAATCGCGCTCGCATAAGGAAACCGACTAGCCGCCACTTCTGTGATTGCCGGCGGTATCGGGGCTAATTTGCCGGTATAAAACAGCGTCTTCAACATCAAAGAATAACGCGTTAAAAACGGTGTCATGCCGCCTTTCGCGATTAACACCGCTAAACCTAACAACCCACCGCTAATAATCGTTGCCGCCACGGCGAAAGTGATTAACTCATAGCCTAAAAAACTACCCACCCCCGCCATTAACTTCACATCGCCAGCGCCAAGGCTTTTAATTATATAAAAAGGTAACAACAACACCAGACCAATGACAGCACCCGCTAAGCTTATGCCAAAGCCAGAAAACCCATAAAAACAAGCTTGCAGCACTAGCCCTAAGCCTAACAAACCAAAGCTAAGCCAATTTGGGATTTTGTGGGTGAATAAATCAATGCTAGTCGCGATGAGTAAAATCAAGATAAGTAGTAACGCAGTGAAAGGCAAAGAAGCAATCATGAAGGTATTAAGCGGTGGTAAGGCCGTTGTTGTTATAGTTGTTAAAGGCTAAGGTATTCTTTTGTTCTCATGCTCCGGCGTGGCAACGAGACAATTCTAAAATAATGTCCAATGCCAAAAAAAGCTAGGCAGCCAATGGCGTGCTGCCTAGCGAGGACTGGACTGACATCTTAGGGCAAAACGGTGACTGTATTTATCTCGTTCCCACGCTCCTGCGTCACTGCCATTAAATTAAGAAATTATATTTATTTTTCAATAAGATAGTTATAGGATGTGCCGACGATAGGAGGTGCATCGCGAGTGACGCGAACGATGCGCTTCGTACCTCAGCACATCCTATATCTAAACTTAATAAATTTACCGTAACACTATGTGTTAATGGTTTTTTCTTAACTTAATGGCAGTGACGCTCCTGCGTGGGAATGACTACCTATCTTTGTTTCGTTCACAAGCTCCAGTCTAGGCTTGATCACAGGTATGCGTTCCCACGCTAGAGCGTGGGAACGAGACAACCAGACCCGTAGTCCAATGGCAAAAAAAGCTAGGCAGTCAATGGCGTGCTGCCTAGCGAGGACAGTACCAACGTCTAGGGCAAAACAGTAGTATTGTTCTTGCTGTCGTTGCCACGTTCCAGTGTGTCAACGAACTGCTCGTCTCATACCCTAATAGCCGGGTAAGTAAACGTATCTCGTTCCCACGCAGGAGCGTGGGAATGACTACCTATCTTGTTTCGTTCACAAGCTCCAATCTAGGCTTGAGCACAGGTATGCATTCCCACGCTAGAGCGTGGCAACGAGACACTGGGCGCTCACGTCCTTGTGAGCATGACATGATCTAGCTTGTGTAACTCTTGGAATTACAAATATCTCGTTCCCACGCTCCTGCGTGGGAATGACTACCTATCTTCGTTTCGTTCACAAGCTCGAGTCTAGGCTTGATCACAGGTATGCATTGCCACGCTAGAGCGTGGGAACGAGACAAGTTTTCCATTGTCCTTCGTGAACTTCGTGTTCTTCGTGGTGAATTAAGAGAATTAAGTGTTTTCATTTGGTTAAAAACCTTTTTCTCAAGTACTTATCGTTCCACGCTGTGCGTGGAATGTAACAAAAACCGCTCTGCGGTTCGTAACGCAGAGCGTTATGCTCATGCTCCCACGCAGAGCGCGGGAGTCATCAAGCGCTTTTAAGCAAAGTCAACTACGGTAATAGATTGACCGACTAACAATACCGCTTCGCCATGGGTGTATTTATCGTAAATACCGAAAGTGCCTGCATCAGTCCAACCCGTATCGTCAAAATCAAGCTTATCGCCGATATTGCCTCTAACCGTTAATTTATTGCTGTTGTCAGACATGTTTAACACATCTAACGCAGTAATTTTCAACGTATTAACACCGGTGCCAGTAATATCAATCACTTCGACATTGCTAACATTTTCATTCGCTAAGGTCATGATTTTGTTCGCCATAGCCAAGGATAAGGTGTCTGTACCGCCACCGCCATCGACTAATCTAAAGTTAAGATCGCTGACTTTAATCGTGTCGTTGCCAAAGCCAGTGTTAAAGGCATCAGCACCGCCTTTACCTTGCGCTACATCGTTGCCACGACCGGTGACAAAGATATTCGCTGTGGCATCGCCGGTTAATACATCGATTTTAGCCGTACCCATGTGGGTGACTTTATGGCCGAAGTGTTCAGAGCCGTAAATGACGTAAGCTTCACCTTCGTTGCCTGTGGTGTTAACTGTTTGATCAGTCACATCAGCACCCGCCGCACCAACGATAATGTCATCAAAACCATCGCCGTTTAGGTCGCCCGCACCACTGACTGAGTTGCCTAAATGCTCATAAGCGTGAGCGCCATTAATTTTAAAACCATTGCTACCATCTAATGCTGAAGCAGACAAATCAATTGCGCCAAAGCCAGCGGCTTTACCAAAAATCACATAGGTTGCGCCGGCACTAGCATCGTCTTGGGTTGCTTTATTAATGTCGCCAGGTTCGCCAATAATGATGTCATCATAACCATCGCCGTTAACATCGCCTGCGCTACTGACTGAGAAACCGAAGTTGCCCATGCCAGTTGCAGCACCTGCTAAACCGTCGGTAATGGTGAAGCCTTCGGTTGCAGTAAGTGCGGTCATATCAACAGAATCACCCCAGGCTGCACCCGCTTTACCAAAGACAATGTAAGTTGTTAATCCGTTAGTTGAGCTGACAGCCAAATCACTTCTACCATCGCCATTGATGTCGCCCGCACTGCTGACTGACCAACCACTGTAGTCGCCAGGAACAAACGTTGGTATACCTGCACTTCCGACTAATTTAAAGCCTTTAGTACCGTTGGCAGCGTCTATATCGGCGGCATTGGTTGCCCAACCCGAGTCACCGCCGAACACAACATAAGATTCTCCTTCTGCACTCAGAGCATTGACACCATCATTGCCTTTGAACGGCATACTAACAATCAAATCATTGTAGCCATCGCCATTAACATCGCCTGCGTCGCTGACAGATGTGCCTAAAGCTGAATCAGTTATTGCCGTTTGTGTTCCTGAGAAGGCAAAGCCAGTAGTACCCGTCGCTAATGATTGTATTGAGCCATCGTTATAACCGTCTTCGTCACCAAAAACGACATAGGCTTTACCTGGATTCGCTGTTAATACTGAACCCGGTGCACCCACAACAAAGTCTGCTAAGCCGTCACCATTGAGGTCGCCCATCGTACTAACGGAGAAGCCCATGTTGACGTTGACAGCGTTGCTATTAGTGAGTTGGAAGCCGTTAGATTGGTCAAATTGGAAGGTAGAGGTATCAACATTGGAAAAATCGGTTTTTTGACCATAGATAACAAAGGCTCTACCTGATTCGATTGAACCGGCTGCTAAGTTACCGGTCGCACCGACTAATAAATCTGCATAGCCGTCGCCGTTAATATCGCCTGCACTGCTGACTGAACGGCCTAAGTTTTCGGTAGCATTACTGCTGCTAGAGATGATAAAGCCGCCGTTAGTACCGTCTAAGTCATTTAGCGCAGCAAAATCAGGATCATCAATGTCAATTGCTAAGCCGTTTTTACCGCCAAACACCACATAAGCTAAACCAGTCGAAGAACTGTACGGGTTATCGGCATAAGCTGAACCGATTATAATATCGGCATAACCATCGCCGTTAACGTCGCCTGCGTTGCTAACCGATGTGCCGAATTGATCACCTACCGGGTCACCATCGTCGTCGCCGAATAAGGTTACGCCGTATTCGCCGTCATCATCACCGTCGCCTAAATAATTCATATCAGCATCGTCGCCGACATTGATGGTGGGTACGATATGCGTGGTTTCAAATTCAACTGCGTTAGCTGCAACAGCCGCAGCGTCATTGCCAGCGGTGTCTTCAACTAAACCAGCGCTAACTAACACGTCATAGGTTTTGTTGTTGGCTAGGTCAGCAGTGGGGTTAATGGTAATTGTTTTACCACTAATGCTAACGGCCGCATTTGCAGCAGCAGAACCGGCAACCGTAGTGGCTGTTACTACGCCATTGGTTAATGTGATAACGGATTCCCCGGCATCAATGCCGTCATTATCACCATTTGCGTCTAATATGATAGTTTTAACAATAGGAGTCGTTGTGTTTGAGGCAAACTTGATAGTTTCGCTATAAGTCAGCGTAATATTGCTATCAACCGCAACATCATCAGTGCCATCAGCCGGTGAACTACCCGCTAAAATTGGCGATACGGTGTCTAAAGAGACAAAATTTGTTGAAGATAACGATTTGCCATCGATAGTAGAAGTTGATGTTAGCTTGATGCTTTCAGTACCTTCACCCATAGCTGCCAGCGCATGTTCGGATAACATTAGCATCCAATGCGTACTGTCTATGTATGTAAATTGACCGTAGGTTATTGTTACGCTATCAACAACTGCGGTCAAAGGAGTGATGCCGTCGATTTCAAGACCAGAAAACGACACTTTCATAGTCGTATTCGCGTCTTTTGTGCCAAATATAGCTAGGCCACCAGTATAAGTAGCTTCAGCTATCGTCAAATCATGATTAATTTCAATCTGAGCGATTGAGTTTGGAAGACCGTCAGGGGTGCCAGTGACACCTGCTACCAGTAAATCAGCTTGGGTGATTTTTGCATAGCTCGGATTGGTTACGGTTCCGTATTTAGGGGGGTCAATCCCCATAAACGTTATTTTAGGTATAGCCATTAATTATTCCTCGAAAAATGTGGTGTCGCCTGTCAACCACACCTATAATATTTAGGCCGAGCGCGAGCCTACGAGCAGGTAAGCCCGTTATCGGCAGGTTTTATCTAGGTGTTTTTAAGGCATACGCCCGCTGTCATACAGGAAACTAGGCGGGTTGTACCTATAGCAGAAGGTATGACAGCGGCGCTTTCATGAAAAAACTGCGTTAAATTTGGTTTTCCAAGCGAAGTTTTTTATTAGGCTGACTAACAGCTTATTGACCGATGTTAGATGAAATGCTATCAACTTGAGTGGTGGCGTTAGTACCTAACGTTTGGAAAGCAACCACTGCGCCAGATACGATTACCGCACCTGCCACTGCATATTCCACCATAGACAAACCTTGTTCTTCGCGGATAAAAGCCATAATTTGTGCAACTAATTTTTTCATTGTGTTTTCCTCTGTATTTTTTTGAGATTATTGATTAATGCCACTCGCACCAAGGCGAGCCTATCTAGTCGCGGCGCTTTCCGCGAACAGATGCCCGTTTATGGTGCAATTCCAATGCCAAAATTGATATTTATCAAACAATACTTATTAACGTATTGTTTTTGATGGAAGTTTTATGGGCATGTTTAAGCTGGAGTTTGTCGCTTTGCGCGGCAGGGCTTGATGGGTCTGGTTTGGCACTTATTGCCGACTAAAAAATAAGGGATTTAACACGGTTTTTTCCAATTCTGCGGCGTTTGCCATATTCGCCAGTGCAAGTAATTATTTATATTGCTTTTTTTCTGCCGTTTTTTTTTTTCTTAAAATGTGTTAAATCCCACAGTTTTGATTTTTTTTTTGCTGAATTCTTGTGAGTTTTTCTGGATTGTGTTAGGAAGCTTTCCTTGATTTCCCGCATGAACTATTCACACCCCATCGTTCCTCAACGCTCTAGCGTGGGAACGATAAGGGGGCTGAATAGTTACTTCTCCCGCCAGTAGCAGTATTAAGGCTTAAAAAGTTGTTCGAGCGAGTCTGTCGTAAACAAGCGCTCTGACCAGGTATCCAGTTCATTAGGCTTGGCATGGTTTAATTTTTGTTCAGCCCAGTCGGGTAAGGCGCCAAATTTTAATGTGACCAATTTGCGTAGCATGAGTATTTGGCCTTCGGCTTTACCTTTAACGATGCCCTCGGCTTTACCTTCAGCTTTACCTTTCTCCATACCTTTAGCGATGCCTTGTTGTTCAAATTGTTTTTGCCATTGTGAAACACGTTGTGAGAGCATGGTTTTAATCTCCACTAAGTCAGTTAAGTCAGGAGGGGTAGAGTCAGTAACGGGCTTTAATACGCGGTTAATCCAAACACTGAAACTGCGACGTAAGCGCGTTTGTTCCGGTGCAGCAAGCCATTCTATCAGGTTGCTGACCACTTCTAAGATCGCTTCGGAAGAGGTATGTTGTTCGAGCCTAAAAATGGCGGCGACCAAGTTTTTCAAGGGCTTGAGTTCGTTTAAGTCATAGCGTCCTTGATCTACTGTCTCTT
>CAWUNX010000153.1:0-8567 GCA_963923905.1 uncultured Methylocucumis sp. | reverse complement strand
TACACAAGGAGTATCGTCGGCAGCGTCAGATGTGTATAAGAGACAGATTCTGACTTCGCGTAATGTTTCTTTGATATTGTCTTCAGTTAGTCGGCCTTGACCGGTAATTTTTTTCAGTGTGTCGCTTAAGCGGTCGGTTAAATTTTCAAACAGGGTGTGTAGGGCGAATCAGGGATTAACTGGGCTAGCATAAATACACTAGGACTATTTAACAGGTTATATTAACATAGCCGTAAACCCGTTTGCATTAGCAGACTTAACCGTACCTCGTAAACTCTGTTGTCAATGATTTCTGTTGCTCTTGCTATTGTGTCCATTTGCAGTTATCTGGTCGGCGCAGCATTGATTCTGCGTTATTTTCAGCGTGCTGTGTTAAGCAATAAAGTCACCTATTGGGCGTGGCTGGCGGTATTAGCTCAAGGCAGTTACCATGCGTATAATTTATATGCGCATCAAGGTTTTAATTTTAGCTTTTTTAACACCGCAGCCTTTGTCGCGTTAATCGTATCGCTACTATTATTGCTTGCAGCGTTAACTAAGCCCGTGGAAAAGCTAGGCGTGGCAATTTTTCCAATTGCGGCATTAATGCTGGGTTTAGAGCTGGGGTTAGATGATCAGCCTCAGTCTTTGAAAGTGTATAGTTGGGCGATGAGCGTGCATATTTTGACGTCAATTATTGCATTTAGCTTGCTTAATATTGCAGCCTTACAAGCCGGTTTAATTGCGATACAAGATTTGCAGCTTAAAAGCCATAGACCTAAGCCATTTATTCAATCACTGCCGTCTTTGCAAGCCATGGAAGCTTTATTATTCCAAATGCTGGCGGTAGGATTAGGTTTTTTAACTGTATCGTTAGGCAGTGGCTTTGTGTTTATCGAGGATTTATTTGCCCAACATTTAGTCCATAAAACGGTTTTATCGATAGCGGCCTGGTTTATTTTCTCTGGTTTGTTACTAGGACGAAGCATTTATGGTTGGCGTGGCAGAACGGCTATTAACTGGACGATTAGTGGCTTTGTCGTGTTGTTATTAGCGTATTTTGGCAGTAAATTCGTATTGAAACTTATTTTACATCGTTAGTTTTGCATTCTATTCGATTGGCTAAGCAGGTATGATATGAGCTAGCCAGTCTCTCATCATTTTAAGGTAATGACTAAACAGTCAAAAAAGAAAATCACCGCTTTTCATGCAGCTCAGGACCCTTACGCGCAACGTGAGGCCGAAAAATATGAGAATCCCATTCCGAGTCGGGAAATTATCCTCGAATTTATTGCCCATGAGGGCAGACCATTAGCGCGTAAAGAAATTGCGCAAGCGTTTGAATTATCGTCAGAAGACCAGTTAGAAGCGTTAAGGCGCAGATTACGCGCGATGGAGCGCGACGGACAAGTGTTGTTTAACCGAGAACAGCGCTATTGTTTAGTCAATAATAAAGATTTAGTGGTAGGGCGTGTGTTAGGTCATGCCGATGGGTTTGGCTTTATCCGACCTGATGACGGTTCAGAGGATTTATTTTTATCGCCTAGGGAAATGAATCCGTTACTGCACAACGATAGAGCTTTGGTGCGTATCGTTGGCATCGATAAAAAAGGCCGTCGTGAAGCGGCTGTCGTTGAAATTTTAGAACGTAATACCCATCAAGTTGTCGGTAAGCTCTATCAAGAAGGCGGTTTTAGTTATGTTGTGCCTAATAATAAAAATACGGCACAAACCGTGTTGTTACAGAAAGACGGGCTGGCAGGTGCTAAACACGGTCAAATCGTCGTAGCGGAAATCGTCGAGCAGCCCACTAAGCTACGCCAGCCGATAGGACGTGTTATCGAAGTGTTAGGCGAGCATTTAGCGCCGGGCATGGAAATTCAAATGGCGATACGTTCGTATGAATTGCCTTATATCTGGCCGGACGAGGTGTTAGCTGAAATTGCTGAGTTAACCCCCGAAGTCCCTGAAAATGCCAAGCTTGGACGTGAAGATTTGCGTGCATTACCGTTAGTGACTATCGACGGTGAAGATGCGCGCGATTTTGATGATGCTGTTTACTGCAAAAAAACGCCTAGCGGTTGGAAATTATATGTCGCGATAGCTGATGTGGCGCATTATGTGCAAGTCAATAGCGCCTTAGATAAAGAGGCTAAGAATCGCAGCACATCGGTCTATTTTCCCGAGCAAGTGATTCCTATGTTGCCGGAGATTCTCTCCAACGGCTTATGCTCGCTCAATCCTAAAGTTGATCGTTTGTGCATGGTGGCTGAAATGTTGATTGATGCACACGGTACGGTTAAGCGTTCGCGTTTTTTTGAAGCCGTGATGAATTCTAAAGCGCGTTTAACCTATACCGAAGTGGCGAAAATCTTAGTCGATAACGATACTGAGGTGAGCGCGCGTTATGCCGCGTTATTGCCGCATTTACGCGATATGTATGAGTTATTTCAGGTGTTAAGACACAGTCGTGAACAACGCGGGGCGATGGATTTTGATACGCAGGAAACTAGAATTATTTTTGCCAGTAACCGTAAAATCGACAAAATTGTGCCGGTTGTGCGTAATGATGCGCATAAATTGATTGAAGAATTTATGATTACGGCCAATAGCGCTGCGGCGCGTTTTCTAAATGCCAAAAAAATCCCTAAATTGTTGCGCATTCATGAAGGCCCTAGCGACGATAAGCTGTTAAATCTTAAAAACTTCCTAGGTCAATTAGGCTTAAAACTTGGTGGTTCAGGTAGTCCTACGCCATTAGATTACATGCATTTGGTCAATAAAATCAAAGGCCGTCCCGATGCGCATTTGATTCAAACGGTGTTATTACGCTCTATGTCGCAGGCGGTTTATAGCCCAGAACTAAAAGGCCATTTTGGTTTAGCTTTAGAGGCTTATACGCATTTTACTTCGCCAATCAGACGTTACCCCGATTTATTGGTGCATAGAGCGATTCGGCATTGTTTGCAAAATAAAAAGCCAACGACATTTATTTATGGTGTACCCGATATGGTCATGTTAGGCGAACATTGCTCCGCCAACGAACGCCGCGCCGATGAAGCAACACGCGATGTGACTAGCTGGCTGAAATGCGAATACATGATGGATAAAATCGGCGAGGAATTTTCCGGCATTATTTCAGCCGTGACATCATTCGGTTTTTTTGTCGAATTAGCCGATATTTTTGTCGAAGGTTTAGTGCATATTAGCCATTTAGGCCAGGATTATTTCCATTTTGATCCTGTCAGTCACCAACTGAAAGGCGAACGAACTAATAGTTATTATCGCTTAGGTGACCCGGTACAGGTCAAAGTCGCGCGCGTGGATTTGGATGAGAAAAAAATAGATTTTGAACTGATTCAAAAACAAAAAGCGACTAAAAAATCCGTTGAGATGACGGCAAAGAAACGTAGAAAGCGTAAGAAATCTTAGCCTCATATTATGTATTCGGTTGTTCATACTCTTGGATTAAACTCTATCACTAATAATAGTTTACATGAAACCCAACAAACTCTACGGTCTACATTCTGTTAAAGCCGTACTAGATTATTCCCCGCAACAAATGACTAAAGCCTGGTTTGACGGTCAGCGTCAGGATGCGCGTTTACAAACCATTGTTACTGCGTTGCAAGCTTTGGGTATAGAGCCGATTAAAACCGATAGAAAAAAATTGGACTCTTATGCTGACGGTAATAACCATCAAGGTATTGTCGTTGAGGTGTTATTACCTGAGCTGTTAACTGAAGCGGATTTAAAAGACAAGCTCGCTGTGCTAGAGAAACCGGCGTTGTTTTTAGTGTTAGACCAAGTACAAGACCCACATAATTTAGGTGCATGTTTGCGTAGCTGCGATGCGGCGGGCGTCGATGGCGTGATTATTCCCAAAGATAATGCCGTGGCTATGACGCCGACCGTGTGTAAAGTGGCTAGCGGTGCGGCAGAGACCGTGCCTGTTTATCAGGTAACCAATTTAGCGCGGTGTTTACGCCTGTTAAAACAACAAGGGCTTTGGTTAATAGGGGCGGCGGGCGAGGCCGAGCAAACGCTTTATCAAGTTGATTTAACAGTGCCAGTGGCGCTGGTGATTGGTGCAGAGGATAAAGGAATGCGTCGATTAACACGGGAACACTGCGATGTTTTAGTGAAGCTGCCTATGTTTGGGCGAGTCGAAAGCTTGAATTTATCGGTAGCCGCAGGTGTATTTTTATATGAAGCCGTTAGACAAAGGTTAGCGTGATGCTAAAAGCGATTGCGTTAAGCTGTATCCGTGATGATAGGGTGTTGTTTGCTGAGTTGTCATTTAGTTTGCAGCAACGTCAAGTGTTGTTGTTGGAAGGTAAAAACGGCAGCGGCAAGACGTCTCTGTTGCGCATTTTATGTGGTTTTAGAGAAGCGGATGCCGGTGAGGTCTTCTGGTGCGATGAGCGCATCGGTTCGGCTCAGTATCATGCCGATATGGCGTATATTGGGCATTTAGAGGGCGTTAAAAAAGAATTATCCGTATTGGAAAATCTCAACGTGGCGTTAGCCTTAAGCGTACCAGGCCGTTACACCATTGCTGAAGCGTTGGCACAAGTACAGCTAACCGGTTATGATGATGCCTTGGTGTCGGCGCTGTCAGCCGGGCAAAAACGGCGTTTGTCGCTGGCGCGTTTATTAATTACCCAACGTGTGTTATGGATTTTAGATGAGCCGTTTACGTCGTTGGACAAACAAGGCATACAGTTAACGCAAGCGTTAATGACCCAGCACTGTGACCAAGGCGGTATGATTGTAATGACATCACACCATGATTTGAATTTACCTGGCGTTGATGTGCAACGCATTCGTCTTTAAACCATGTCTTTAAACCACGCTTTTTTTGCCATTATTCGGCGCGACTTGCTATTAGCGTTACGCAGACGCTCAGAGATTGCCAATCCTTTGTTATTTTTCGTCTTAGTGATTACGTTGTTTCCGTTAGGGCTAGGGGCTAGGCCACAGTTAATACAGGCGATAGCGCCTGGTGTGATTTGGGTGTCGGCGTTACTGGCGGCGATGTTATCGTTAGATAGCTTGTTTCGTTCTGATTTCGATGATGGCTCGTTAGAGCAGATTTTATTAAGCCCGCACCCGGCTTCGATTTTAATTTTAGCGAAAGTGTGCGCGCATTGGCTAGTGACTGGCTTGCCATTGTTGTTGATTGCACCGTTGTTAGCGGTGTTTTTGGGCTTACCGAATTCGGTGTTAGGCGTGTTAATGCAAACATTGTTACTAGGCACGCCAGTGTTGAGTCTGGTCGGGGCAATTGGTGTGGCGTTGACGGTGGGTTTGCGTCGAGGCGGTATGATTTTGTCGTTATTAGTGCTGCCATTGTATGTGCCAGTACTTATTTTTGCGAGTAATGCCGTGACTATGGCAAGTTCTGGGTTAGCGGTGTCAGCCCAAATTAATATTTTAAGCGCTATGTTGGTGTTAGCGTTGGTGTTAACGCCTTGGCCTACTGTGGCGGCGTTGAAGATGAGTATGAGCTAATTATTGTTACTAAGGCTATCTTATGAATTCAACTACTTTTTGTTCTATCTTTACCCCGGCAACGGCGCAGCAGCGACAACAAAATTTTATCGATTATTGGCAATTTAGTCAGCAACATGGCGGTGAGCTATTGGAAGCTGACAAAGATTTAGCAAAAAAACGTGAGAAATTGCGGTATTTCCAGCAACATCCGGTACGGTTGCGAAAACCGTTGGCTAATCCAGACGCGTTTTATCGCAATTATGTCAAAATGCTGGATAAGCCTGAAGACTTAGATCGGATGACCTTAATGCTGACCAGTATTTATAAATTTGCTAGACACGAATGGGTCGGTATAAAAGGCGCTTGGGATGCAGTGCCTGAATTAGCTAAGGCTACAACGGTTGAAGACAAGATTAGCCGTGTGCATTTAGCTGAAGAATTTTGCCATTGGCGTTTGTTTGATGAAATGTTGAAAACCTGTGGTTTAGACCAGGTTGAGTGGGTGCCATTACCGCCTTGGCAAGAATGGTTTTATGAGCAATTTCCGAAACTGCCCGGTGTTATCATGGACGGCCCTGCGTTTGTGACGGAGTTAATGGGCGTAACGTATTATTTTCATTTAAACGCATTATTTGATGACGTTTTAGCCGATGAACCCGAGGTTTGTGAACGGTTAAAAGCCTTGCTCGCTGAAATTACGATAGATGAGATTGCGCATGTAGGCCAGCGGCGCAATTTTTTGGGTGTGACTAATACTAAGGTTTCTAAATGGTTGGTTAAGCCTTTTTATCGTTTGTTTTTTGCCGATATTCCTGAAGTCGCGGTGTTATTTGATGTTGAGCAAATGATAAAAGATGGGGAAGCTTTTGATTACAGTGAGGTGCCAGAAACTATGTTGGCAAAGAGTTGGTTGCCGTCCTATTGCAAAGCATAATGGTTTTGAACCTTTTACCGAAAAGTGGACAATACGTTTTGACGGTCGGCATTCATTTGTGCAGCTTAACGGTCACAAGGTTTTCTTCAGTTTTTTCTTAATAATCCTATGTTTTTAATTCCTGAGCCTATTGGGCGATTTTTTCATCGTTTGGCGTCGCCACCGCATTTTTATGCTTTAACAACTCGCTTAATGCCTTGGTTGACTGCGCTATTTTTAATCTTACTGATTAGCGGTCTCGTGGGTGGCTTGTATTTAGCGCCTGCCGATTATCAACAAGGCGATAGTTATCGCATCATTTATATCCATGTGCCAGCGGCTTGGATGTCGTTGTTTATTTATATGATGATGGCAATTGCTGGTGCGATTGGTCTGATTTGGCGCATAAAACTTGCTGAGATTGTCGCGATTAGCAGCGCTCCGGTCGGGGCAGCGTTTACTTTTATTGCGTTAGTGACGGGCTCGTTATGGGGTAAGCCGATGTGGGGCACTTGGTGGGTCTGGGATGCGCGCTTAACCTCAGAATTAATCTTGTTGTTTTTATATTTAGGCGTGATTGGCTTATACGGTGCGATTGATGATAAGAAAACGGCGTCAAAAGCCGTTGCCATTTTAGCTTTAGTGGGGGTGGTGAATATTCCTATTATTCATTATTCTGTGGAATGGTGGAGTACCTTACATCAAGGCGCAACGGTGACTAAAATGGATAAGCCGTCTATTCATGTCACTATGTTGATTCCGCTATTGCTCATGGCGTTGGCCTTTAAGGTTTATTATGTTATCGCAATGTTACAGCGTGCCAAATTAGAGTTATTGCAAAGGGAGCGCACGGCGCAGTGGGTTAAAAAATTGATTATGGAGCAGGTTCAATGACACTAGCAGAATTTTTTTACATGGGCGGTTATGCGTTTTATGTCTGGACCGCTTATGGTATTTGTTTCATAGTGTTACTCGCGACAATGATTTCGCCGATGATTAAACGTAAACAATTATTGCGTAAACTCGCGTTAAAAGAGCAAAGACAGTCATGATGATGAAGCCTGCAAGAAGACAACGTTTGATTTTAATCGTGTTAATGGTTGCCGGTATTGCCGTCGCTGTGGGCTTTGCGTTGAAAGCCTTTAACGAAAATCTGATGTACTTTTTTTCAACGTCTGATGTATTAGCAGGTAAAGCGCCTAAAGAAACCTTGTTTAGACTGGGTGGCATGGTGGTGAAAGGCTCCGTTGAGCGGCCTAATAATGGCTTGATGGTTAGGTTTAAGCTAACCGACTTTAGCAAAGACGTCACTGTTGAATATACCGGTATCTTGCCCGACCTATTCCGCGAAGGCCAAGGCATTGTTGCAAACGGTAAGCTAGATGCAAGAGGTGTATTTGTCGCCGAAGAAGTATTGGCTAAGCACGATGAGAATTATATGCCGCCGGAAGTAAAGGCAAGTTTGAAAAAGCAGGTTGAGCAGCAATGATAGCTAAACAATATATTAACTCCGTTAGATTTCAATCCTCATGATTCCCGAACTCGGTCATTTTTCTCTTATTCTTGCTTTATGCATGGCACTAGTGCTAGGCACAGTGCCGTTAATAGGTGCTTATCGTGGTATTAACCGTTGGATTGCACTGGCGAAACCAGCCGCTTTTGCCGAGTTGTTATTTGTTACGCTGGCCTATGGTTGTTTGACCTATAGCAGTTTAAACCATGACTTTTCGGTCGCCTATATCGCGAAAAATTCTAATACGGCATTGCCGACCTTGTATTTAATTTCCGGCGTTTGGGGTGCACATGAAGGCTCGTTATTATTATGGGCTTTGGTGTTGGCATGTTGGACGGGATTAGTGGCTACGTTTAATAAAGTCATACCCGATGCGACGTTGGCTAGAATTTTAGGCATTATGGGCTTAGTGGCGGTCGGTTTTTTATTGTTTTTGCTATTAACGTCAAATCCGTTTGTGCGCATGTTCCCGGTTCCGGTCGAAGGGCGTGATTTAAATCCGTTATTGCAAGACCCAGGCTTAGCGATACATCCACCTATGCTTTATATGGGCTATGTCGGGTTTTCTGTGGCGTTTGCGTTTGCGTTGGCTGCGTTATTAGAAGGCAGACTCGATGCGGCTGTCTCTTATACACATCTGACGCTGCCGACGATACTCCTTGTGTA
>CAWUNX010000152.1:0-8586 GCA_963923905.1 uncultured Methylocucumis sp. | reverse complement strand
TTTTATCCGCCGCTTCTAACGCATCCATATAGCGTTCAATTAAATCTGCAATAAGCTTTTGATGAGCGGCTAATAATTCTTCTTCGCCTTGAGAAGCTAACGACTGCTGGCTTTTAGCGAGTAAGTAATTTTGTAAATCAAAAATCGTTTGTTGTAAGTTAATGCTGACGCGCGTACCAGGATAGCTAGAATCCACACGTCCACTAAACCGATTAGGCTCATCATATTCAATCCGGTTGAATGAATAATTGCCGACTGCATTAATTTGTGGCCGTAACCGGCCAAAGCTCTGGTCTTCACGCGCTTTTGCAATTTCTAATGCATACTCGCTACCTTGTAATTCGGGCGAGGCTTCTAACGCGCGCTCGTATAAGCTGACTAAATCATCGCTTTTAGCGTGTGCATTAATCGCTAACCCTAAGCTTACAGCTAATAATAGTTTGGTTAGCATGATTAATCCTCTATCAACGAACGCGCAAAAATATTGGTTAACGGTTGCGTTAAATACTCAAAAAAGGTACGGTCACCGGTATTGATAAGCACTTCAGCCGGCATACCCGGCAATAAGATTAAACCATTCTTCCGTAAGTCTTCTAAACCGGCTGGTTCGACTTCAACACGCGCTAAATAAAAGCTCGATTCTTTTTTCTCATCGCTAAGCCTATCGGCTGATAATGTAACGACTTTGCCGTCGACTTTTGGTGTTTTGGCACTTTTAAAGGCGCTAAAACGTATGCTAGTCGTTTGACCGATATGAACACGGTCTATGTCGTTAGGCGATACTTGCGCTTCGATGATGAGTTTTTCTTGCTGTGGCACAATATCTAAAATATGGCCACCGGGTGCAATCACCGCACCGATGTTATGCACCGCCAAACCTAAGACCATACCGGCTTCCGGCGCTTTAACGATGGTACGTTCTACGGTATCCGTTAACCACTGGGTTTTTTCTTGTAACTCTGATAATTCAATTTGGACTTTGCTTAACTCGTCAACGACTTCGCGCTGAAATTCTTTTTCAATTTGTAAAATCTTTAACGCTATTTCACTGATTTGTGTTTGCGCTGTCGCAATATTCGCGGTGAAATCACCCTCATCGCCTTGAGCTTGGGCTAGGCGACGTTCTAATTCGGTTACGGTTTGTTTTTCCACATAACCTTGTTCTAGCATGGCTCTAAAATCCCGCAATTCTTTATTGAAAGAACCCGCTAAGCTATTGCGGCTGGCTCGTTGTGCCTTTAAACCCTCGATTTTAGCCAGCAATTGTTGACGCTGTTCTTTAAGAATTTCAATTTCACCATAACGCGAACGCTGCCTGACCGCAAATGCTTGCTCTTGTACGCGCATGGCTTCAGATGCGCGCGTATCATCGACAGCGGCTAGTAATTGCTCAGGATAGGTTACTTTGGCTTTGCCATCGCGCTCGGCAGTTAAGCGTGCTTCTCTAGCTAAAGCGGAAAACAACTGACCGCGTAAAGTTTCTAATTGCGCTCTGGATGAGGTATCGTCTAATTCAACTAAGATTTGGCCCTTGCTGACATTATCTCCGTCATGCACCAGAATAGATTTGATGATACCGCCTTCTAAATGCTGCACGGTTTTACGATAACCTTCAACTGTCACGCTGCCTGGGGCTAACGCAGCACTGCCTAACGGCGCGAAAAATGACCAGGCGCCAAAAGCGCCAAACATGACGATAACGAATAAATAACCTAAGCGTCGTATCGGTGTGTCATCAGCAAAGCGGTTTAAATCGATAGGGTTTGCATTTAGCGAAGTTTGGCTGGTTTTATTCATGTGATTAAGCTTTAGCAGCAAGAGCAGTAGAAGGTTGAGGTGGGCGTTGTTGATTAAGCTTAGCTAACACTTCATCGCGCGGTCCATCTAAGACTAACACGCCCTCGTTTAACACCATGATTCTATCAACGAGTCCTAGCACGCCTAAGCGATGAGTAATCACAATCACGGTACAACCGCGTTGCTTCAAGCCCGATAAAGCCACGGCCAACGCTTGTTCGCCTACATCATCTAAATTTGAATTCGGTTCATCCAATACGATTAACACCGGATTACCATATAAAGCCCGCGCTAAGCCTACGCGTTGCCGCTGTCCGGCTGATAAAATTCCTCCGGTACTGCCTATTTCGGTATCATAACCTTGCGGTAAGTGTAAAATCATATCGTGTACGCCGGCCGCTTGTGCCGCTGCAACCACTTTATTGGCATCGACTTCGCCAAAACGGGCAATGTTTTCGGCTATCGTACCGTCAAATAACTCGACATCTTGCGGTAAATAGCCAATATGCGTGCCAATGACACCCCGGTCTAATTGGCTGACATCAGCGCCATCTAAACGTATCGCACCACCCGCCGTTGGCCATACCCCTAACAATGCCCTAGCCAGCGTTGATTTGCCTGACGCACTCGCGCCTATCAGCGCAACAAAACTACCGGCATTGATCGTAAAGTTTAAGCCTTTCAACACCGGTACTTTAGCACCAGGTGGCGTAACAATCGCTTGCTCGGCTCTAAGTATGCCTTGCGGTGTCGGTAACGGCATACGCTCAGCTTCAGCAGGAAATTGTGCTAGTAAGTTATTTAAGCGCTCGTAAGCCGTGCGCGCACTTAAAAACTGCTTCCAAGTCCCAATCATGACATCGATAGGGGCCAAGGCTCTACCTAACAAAATCGAGCCGCCAATCATTAAACCTGGACTAATTTCTTTTTCTATCGCCAGCCAAGCGCCAAGACCTAAAATCAACGATTGTATCGTCAAGCGATAGGTTTTTGATAAGGCAGTAATTAAACCGGCCTTTTCGCTAGCAACCGCTTGTAACATGATTAAACGTTGTTGTTTTTCTTTCCAGCGCGTCATTAAATCAGGCAACATGCCTAAAGCATGTACCACTTCGGCATTACGCAAATTACGATTGGTAATATTTGAGCTTTCGACAGAAACTTTATTCGCTTGGTCTAAATCATCGTGGGTTGCGCGTTCATTCCATACCGCTAACAGAATTAATAACACCGCTGAAATAATCGCGACAATGCCAAACGTAAAATGGAATAAAAATAACAAGCCAATATAAACCGGCAACCACGGCGCATCAAAAAACGCAAATAAACCATTACCGGTTAAAAATTGCCGTAACACCAATAAATCGCCTAGCGGTTGTGCGCTAGTTTTACCCCCGCTTAACAACGATTGCCTAAATAAAACTTTATACAGCCTTTCGTTAAGCAAGACATCAAAACGCGCACTGACGCGGATTAAAATTTGTGAACGTATCCATTCTAATGCACCCAGCGTCACAAACAACGCCACCGCTAATAAGGTTAACATTAAAAGAGTTGAGGTACTGCTACTACCTAGCACCCGATCATAGACTTGCATCATATAAATCGACGGAAACAGCATCAGTAAATTGATAAACAAGCTAAAAATAGCTGCAGATTGGAACGAGTGACGACAAAGGCGTATGGTTTTAGCGAGTTCTGAAACAGGTGCGCGCATAGATAACTTCCGGGTAAATTAAAACCAGCCATGAATGGCCTGGCAAGCCAGCCATTTTACAACAGCCAAACTAAGGCAATCTATAAATCCTTGTTTAATGTGTTATAACAAACTAAGCGGGTTGTTCGTAAATCGTGTTTTTTTCTAGGCCCACAATTAACAATCGCTCACTAAGCGGTTGTTTTATTTAAGTCATAGTCTTTATCCCTTGATAACCCGAAGTAATAGGATAACGCCTATCACGACCAAACGCGCGCGTCGTAATTTTAATACCCGGCGGCGATTGCCGGCGCTTGTACTCATTTTTATCGACTAAGCTAAGGGCACGCGCAACCTGTTCTGCACTAAAGCCCGCCGCGATAATCTCTGCTGCCGACTGATCCAGTTCAACATAACGCTCTAAGATAGGGTCAAGCATGTCATACGGCGGCAATGAGTCTTCATCCTTTTGATCGGGTGCAAGTTCAGCAGAGGGTGCGCGCGTTAAGACCCGCTCTGGAATCACCGGCGCTATGCTATTGCGATAATGAGCTAATTGATAAACCAGCAATTTAGGCACATCTTTAATCGGCGCAAACCCACCCGCCATATCGCCGTAGAGCGTAGCATAACCGACGCTCATTTCGCTTTTATTTCCCGTCGTCAACAATAATTTGCCCTGCCGATTTGATAACGCCATTAAAATCACCCCTCGACAACGCGCTTGTATGTTTTCAGCCGCTACTTTAAAACGTTGAGCATTTAAGCGGTCGACGCTATTAGCATCCGCTTGAAAAATAGGCGTCAGCATCTCGGTAAACGCATTAACCGCAGGCTCTATTGAAACCGTGTGGTGGCTAACGCCTAACGCTTCTGCTTCAAAAACAGCGTCTTCTATACTCATGGTTTGGGTATAACGTGATGGCATTAAAATCGCTTCGACATGCTCTGCGCCTAAGGCATCGACGGCTAACGCCAACACTAGAGCAGAATCAATACCGCCCGATAAGCCTAAAATAGCGCCCTGGAAACCGTTTTTACGCACATAATCTCTAATACCTAATACTAAAGCCTGATAAACGCCGCCCAGCTCTGGGTATAACGGCGTTGAGGCAGGTACACGAAACTGTTGCTGATGGTAACTGATAACGGCGATTTGCTCATCAAATTCACGCGCTCTAAAAATAATGCCGCCGTGCGCATCGCTGACAAAAGACGCACCATCGAAAATCAATTCATCTTGACCGCCGATTTGATTGACATACACCATCGGTAAACCATACTCACTTAGTTGCTTACAGATAATGTCTTCACGCTGCCGACTTTTGCCAATATGAAACGGCGAAGCATTTAACGTCAGCAATAGTTCTGCCCCCGCTTCTCGATTCGCTTTGATAATAGACTCATGCCAAACATCTTCACAAATCGTCAAACCCAAAAAGCAACTATTAAATTCAAACACACACGGCTTAGTACCGGCAGAAAAATAGCGCTGCTCATCGAATACACCGTAATTCGGCAAGGCTTGTTTGCGATAATTAGCCAACACCACGCCGTGATGCAAAACGATAACACTGTTATAAAGTTTGCCTTCCGTGCTCTCAGGATAACCAACCACTAACGCAATATCAGGCACACGCTCGGCTAACTCATAAACCGCTTGATTAGCCTCCTGAATAAAGTCTTGGCGTAATAATAAATCTTCCGCAGGATAGCCAATCAGCGTTAACTCAGGAAAAACAACTAAATCAGCGTGTAACTGGTCACGCGCATAAATAGCAGCACGCGCAATCGTATCAAGGTTAGCGGCGATATTGCCTACGATAAAATTAATTTGGGCTAACGCAATTTTTAACATCATCAGGCTCTAGGTGTTGCGATAAGTTCTCGTAATAAGGCGGTTGCAAAGCTACCCGGCGGTAAGCTAAAACTCAATTGCAAAACGCTAGGCTCTATAAATTCCCAGGCCAAATCCGCTATACTCACACGCAAGACTCGCCTGTCAGCCTCTAAACCAGAATCGAGTAAACCTTGAGTTAATTCTGGATAGTGTGCAAGCACATCAGCCTCAAGTTCAGCCGCAGCACCTGAATAGACGCGTAAACACTTACCAAATAACAAACCGGTAGGATGAACTTCATGCTTAGCCACCCGTTGTTGTATCGTCTCATCAGGCTGTTCGATGTGAAACCAACTATGAGAATCGGAAAAACCCAGGCAATCGCCCGCCAATGCCTGATTCCACGTTTGTTCTATCACGCGTCTCGCTAAAATTTGGTTAAACAAAAATGAACGCACTGCCGATAAGTATAGGCTACGTTCTGTTTTAGACGTTTTTGCGCCATTAAACATCTGCAAGGCTTTATCAATATTTTGGCCTTCATGACCAAAACGCTGCTCGCCAAAATAATTAGCCATACCGTGTTGTTTAAGCGCTAACAACCTCGCCTCAGTCTCAGCCTTATCACCTTGCCAATCACGAAGTGTGAGCTGAAAGCGATTGCCGGATAACACACCCGTTTTCAGCTTGCGGGCATGTCGGGTAATCTGCAAAAAAGCAACCCCCGGAATAACGCACTGCGACCAATCAGGCTGGTTATTAGCCCCTGGCAGCCAAACGCTAAACCATTGTCGTGTCAACGCATGACGGTCTTTTAGGCCGGCATAACCAATATCGCGCGGCTTAACATTAGCAAAACGCGCTAATTGCTTGGCAACAAATTCGGTGTTTTGCCCTATTTTCTCTAACCATAAAAACTGATGCTCCCCCGAACCTGACGGCTCAAAAGACGCTATTTCTTCGACAATAAAATCTTCAGGATGCTGTTTTATCTGTCCTGTCGCAGATGGCTTACCATAAACATAAGGCCAGTCGGTAGTATTAACCGTCATCACGTTCTACCAAGACAATGGCTTGTACCGCAATCCCCTCTTTACGACCTTCAAAGCCTAATTTTTCGGTCGTAGTCGCTTTAACATTGATTCGGTCTTCAGCCACAACTAAATCCTCAGCGATATTGCTACACATCGCCGCAATATAGGGCGCCATTTTTGGCGCTTGCGCAATAATGGTCATATCGGCATTCACCAAGCGAAAACCCTTGCTTTGAATTAAACCATAAACATGTTTTAACAACACTCGGCTATCAGCACCTTTAAATGCAACATCAGTATCAGGGAAATGTTTACCAATATCGCCTAAGGCTAAAGCGCCTAATAACGCATCTGCCAAAGCATGTAACACAACATCGCCATCCGAATGCGCCACCAAGCCTTGTTCATAAGGAATGCTTACGCCGCCTAAAATAATGTGCTCACCCGGCCCAAAACGATGCACATCATATCCTTGACCTATTCTAATCATAAGGCTTGTTGCTCCAAGAAAAACGCCGCCAAAGCCAAATCTTCGGGGCGAGTAATTTTAATATTATCGGGACGACCGGCCACGATTTTGGGCTTGTAACCCAATAATTCAAGCGCACTCGCCTCATCGGTAATCGCGGGATTGCCTGCCGTCTCAATTAACGCCTGTTTTAACAAGCCATAACGAAACATTTGTGGCGTTAATGCTCGCCAAATTGTATTTCTATCAATCGTTTGCGTAATCGCCCCAGCATTCACCTGTTTTAACGTATCATGAGAAGGTAGCGCCAAAATGCCACCTACAGAGTCATTGGCTAATTCATCGCGTAATAAATAAATATCCATCGCGGTTAAACAAGGTCTAGCGGCGTCATGCACAAACACCCAATCTTGCTCAGACGCTTTATCGGCTAGCGCATTTAAACCTGATAACACCGAGTCGGCACGCTCCGTGCCACCCGGCGCCGTGACAATACGCGCATCGTTACTAATAGCCAATTCTGGCCAATAGGGATCACCTGTCGTAATCGCAACGGCAATCTGGGTAAAGATATTCGCCGACAATAAGCGAATTAAAGTTTGCTCAAGCACAGGCTTTCCTGCCAATAACAAATACTGCTTAGGCCGGTCGGCTTGCATACGCTTGCCCACGCCAGCGGCAGGAACCACTGCCCAATAATGTGTTGTTTGCGTCATAAGCTAAATAGCTGCCAAAAGAACCGGCATTATGCCATCCTCTGTAGGTAAAAATCATCAAACAGAATGACGCCGACTATAATCCGAATTGAAATAACACCATTAACTGCTTACTATGCGGCGTATTTTCTAGCCATAACCATACGGAAAAGTGATGAAACCAGACCGTTTAACCCTACAAAAACGTTACGACCGCCTAGCACCTTTCTTTGACGTGCTTACCGCGATGATGGAAGGCTTATCTTTTAAAACTTGGCGCCAGCGCTTATGGAATAAAGTCGATAAAGACGCCTATCATATTCTCGAAGTGGGCGTTGGTACCGGTAAAAACTTTGCGTATTACCCCGGTTATGCGCAAATTACCGCAATTGATTTTAGTGCTGAAATGCTTGAACACGCTCAGCAAAAACGAGACAAATTATCGACTAAGGTAGAGTTATACCCTATGGACGTCGAATCGCTGTGTTTTGCCGATAACAGCTTTGATGTCGTGGTCGCTAGCTTTGTATTTTGCTCAGTACCACACCCATTAAAAGGCCTGAAAGAATTGTATCGCGTCTGCAAACCGGGCGGGCAAGTGATACTTTTAGAGCATGTCATAAGCACACACCCCATGCTAGCCTGGTTTATGCAACGAATAAATCCGTTAGTGCTTTTTTTCTTTGGCGCCAACATCAACCGCAACACGGTTAAACATGTAAAGTCTTGCGCATTTACCAAAGTGCATATTGATGAACGCAGTCAAGGGCTGATTAAATTGATTGAAGCGCGGAAATAACGGTATTCTTGAACCTAACTATTCCCTCGCTTATATCGTTGCAACGCTCTGCATTGGAAAAAAGAATCACACAGTCTCAAGGTTTTTCCTCAATATACAGCAGCGTAGCGCCATAACGGCACACGCTGCCGTGGCAATCGCCTTTGATTGTATCGGCAAGTGCTTGCGAAGACACTTATCAATAGATGCTTAATAAAATTAGACTGTGTTATATCTGTCTCTTATACACATCTGACGCTGCCGACGATACTCCTTG
>CAWUNX010000151.1:0-8601 GCA_963923905.1 uncultured Methylocucumis sp. | reverse complement strand
GAGATCCTCTCTGGTCTCGTGGGCTCGGAGATGTGTATAAGAGACAGATACGCGCTGATTTTGCGTTAACGCCTGAAGATGAGTTATTGCATAGCTTCGTCATGGGGGCTGTGCATACTCCATTACCTGCTCACTGGCCGGTGTTACAGGTTCAACGCCGTAGCTTGGATTTACCGATGACGCAACAATCAGCAATAGCTATTATTGGCATTAGCGGCGTTTATCCGGGGGCTGAGGATTTAGCGGCGTTTGCTGAGTTATTACAACACGGCAAAACCGCCTTTTCGACCATTGAATTTAATAGTGAAAGCGATTACCGACGCCCCGTTGCTACCGATGTAACAAAACGTTTTCGCAGCACGGCGGGTTTTTTAGCCGATATAGCGCGTTTCGATGCGGCGTTGTTTAATATCACGCCTAAAGAAGCGAAAACTTTAGACCCGCAAGAACGGTTGCTATTGCAGCAGGTTTGGGCGGCCTTAGATAACGCGGGCTATACTGCTGCTGAGCTTAATCGTGTTGCGGGTACGGTAGGCGTGTTCATTGGGGCGATGTGGGATGATTATCAACATTATGGTACAGGGCAATGGCAACAAGGTTTGACTATGCCGCCGACCTCGGTGCGCTCATCGTTAGCGAACCGCTTGTCGTATTTTTTTGATTTTAACGGGCCTAGCCTTAGCATCGATACCTCATGTTCATCAGCGTTAACCGCGTTGCATCATGCTGTCACGGCGTTGCGTAACGGTGAGTGCGGCGCGGCGATTGTTGCGGGTGTTAATTTGCTGAGTCATCCGTATCACCACGCGTTGCTGCAATCGTTAGATTTACTCAGTCGTTCTAACCACTGTTTGCCGTTTAGCCAACACGCTGATGGTTGGGTGGCTGGCGAAGGCGTAGGCGTATTAGTGTTAAAGCCCCTGCTAAAGGCTGAAGAGCAAGGCGATACGATACACGCAATGGTATTAAACACCGGTATTAGTCATGGCGGGCATTCGCTACGCTATGGCGCGCCGAATGCCGAAAAACAAGCCCAAGCCATTGCTAAAACCTTAGCGGCGGCGGGTATAGATGCTAAATCGATTAGTTATATCGAAGCCGCAGCGCCTGGCGCAAGCCTTGCCGATGCGGCGGAAATAGCCGCGTTAAAACAGGTTTTTAATCAAGATGAAGACGCACCAGCGCTTTATTTTGGCAGCGTTAAAGCTAATATCGGGCATTTAGAATCAGCGTCAGCCATGTCGCAAATTGCCAAAGTGCTAGCACAATTTCATTCAGGCCATATTTTTCCAAGTCTAAGCCGACAACCGTTAAATCCCTTATTACAACTAGAGCATAGTCGGTTACGCTTGGTCGATACGCTGATGTCTTGGCCGTCTGAGCAGCCTAGACGGGCATTAGTGAATGCCTTTGGCGCAACGGGTTCTAGCGCTCATGCCGTATTAGAAGCCTATCCTGTAGAGTGCTCACCGCTAGCGCAGGGTGTTGAAACAGCGCAATTAATCGTGTTATCGGCGGCTACGGAGCCACAACTTATGCAACTTGTTACCCGATTCCAACAATTTTTAACCAAAGCCATCACGACGGGTTTACCACGCTTAGCCGATATGGCCTATACATTGCAGGTAGGGCGGGTTGCTATGGCGCAGCGTTTGGCGATTATTGCTAATAACCACAGCGAGTTACAGGAAAAATTGTCGGCGTGGCTAGAACGGCGTGAACCCGGAGCTGGCTTGTTTATCGGGCAGGCGCTAGATACGGTTAACGAGATAAAAAATCCGGCGCGTTTAACATTATCGGCATTGGCACAGGCTTGGGTTATTGGCGCTAAGGTTGATTGGCAAAGCCTTACAGAAGCCGGACGTAAACGCGTGGCATTACCTCGTTATCCTTTCGATAATACAACCGCTTATTGGCCTGAACTGGCTAACGCTAAGCCGGAACACGTTTCAATGCCGGTTACTGACACCGGCGTACTGAGCTTAATTCAGGTGCAAGACTATCTGAAAACCGTTTTCTCCGAAGTCTCGGAAATACCTTTGTCTCAGCTACGGTTAAACGCAGGCTTTGAGCATTATGGGTTAACGTCACTGTTGATTAAACAATTAACGGCGCGTTTAGAGCGGGATTTAGGCGAGTTATCTAAGACGCTGTTTTTTGAATATCATTGTTTACAGGACTTAGCGCAGTATTTTTACGATAACCATCCTATTGCATTAGCTGGGTTATTAACGTTAACGTCGCCGCAGCGTGTACTAGACGAAAAACCTCAATCCCAAGCACAAGAATCCAGCTATTTAGCCGATGATATTGCCATTATTGGCGTCAGTGGCCGTTATCCAGGCGCGCAAGATTTAGAGGCATTTTGGCAACAGCTTAAACAAGGTGCTGATTGCATTACCGAAGTACCTAAACAGCGTTGGGACAACAATGACCCGCGCTATGCGGATTTATGCCGTTTTGGTGGTTTTTTATCTGAGGTTGAGCAGTTTGATGCGCTGTTTTTTAAGATTTCGCCACGCGAAGCCGAGAGCATGGACCCACAACAACGCTTGTTTTTGCAAACTGCGTGGCATACGGTAGAAGACGCCGGTTATAACAAAGCCAGTTTACAACGGGTTTTTGCCGGTAAGGTCGGGGTGTTTGTCGGCGTTATGTATGGCGAGTATCAATTGTTCAGCGGTGAGCAGTCGCTAGGGGCGATTTATGGTTCAATCGCTAACCGTGTGTCATACACGCTAGATTTGTACGGACCTAGTTTGGCGATTGATACCTTGTGTTCTTCGTCGTTAACAGCGTTGCATCAAGCCGTGCATAGTTTGCGCCGGGGCGAGTGTTTAGCAGCCATAGTTGGTGGTGTGAATTTATCATTACATCCAAATAAATACCGCTTGCTAGCCCAGCTTACCATGTCGGCTAGCGATGGTCGCTGTCGTAGCTTTGGCGCAAACGGCGATGGCTTTGTGCCGGGTGAAGGCGTAGGCGCCGTGATGTTAAAACCGTTAAGCCATGCGCAACGTGATGGCGATGCTATTTATGCTGTGATTAAAGCGACCACGATTAATCATGATGGCAGAACTCACGGCTTTACCGTGCCCAATCCTAATGCCCAAGCGGAGCTTATCGCTGAAGCGTTAACACAAGCGAAAATCGATGCGCGCGCGGTGAGTTATATCGAGGCACATGGCACAGGGACAGCGTTAGGTGACCCGGTTGAAGTGACCGGTATAATGAAAGCGTTTCAAGCCTTGGGCAAGCGGCCAGAGCATTGTGCGCTAGGTTCGGTGAAAAGCAATATCGGTCATTGCGAAGCCGCAGCGGGCATGGCGGGTTTAAGCAAAATCCTATTGCAATTAAAACATCAGCAACTTGCGCCGACTTTGCATAGCGCAGAAACCAATCCGAATATCAACTTTAGTACGACGCCGTTTTATTTGCCGCAACAGTTAACGCCTTGGACTAGACCTATTATGGACGGAATAGAACAGCCACGCGTGGCGTGTTTATCCTCGTTCGGAGCCGGTGGTGCGAATGCTCATGCCGTGATTGCTGAATATTTAGAGCCTTTAGTTAAGCCAGAGGCAATGCCTACGATTGAGCCGGTATGTATTGTGTTATCGGCTGAGCAACCTGAGCGCTTGCGCTTAATGGTAGAAAACCTATGGCAAATCATTAAACAACCGGCTTGGCAAGCTCAGCCTAAACACAGTTTGCTTAATTTAGCGTATACCTTACAAACCGGGCGCGAGGCGTTGACGTATCGCATAGGGTTTGTTTCTGTATCATTAGCTGAATTAGCCGTACAGTTAGCTTCTTGTGGTACGCAAAGCGAGTCCGAAACAAATAAGGTTGGCATTGGTTACCAACACCAACTATTGGTAACGTGGCTAGCTGGTAACGACGTCGATTGGCAGGCTTTGTATCATAACCAACCGGTACAACGGTTAAATTTACCCGGATACCCATTTGAACCACAGCGTTATGGTTGGACGCATACCGTTACAGAATCTGTTAATAAACCAGCGCCGTCTGTTATTCCTGCCGTGGCTACCGTAGAAACCAAACTAACCACCTCATTGCGTTCAGAACAACGCGTGCAGACTGAGTTAAAACGCTTAGTGCATACGATATTAAAACTGCCGCTAGACCGAATCCGTATTAACAGCAACTTGATTGATTTTGGTTTTGATTCCATAACGTTGGCTGAATTGGCTAAGGCGATCTCTCGGCACTACGCCATTAGCTTTAGTCCAGCCGTGTTTTTCTCGCAAACTAATATCAACGCGTTAACGCAGTATTTGCTGAATGAATACAGCGAGCTTTTTATTGAGGAACCACTAGAACAGACGCCAGCAAGCGTTGCTAATACGATGTCAGAGAATCATGCACCGCCAGTTATATCAGCTAAGATAAATCAGGCGTCACAGGATATTGCGATTGTCGGCCTAAGCGGGCGTTTTCCGAATGCGCGAGACAGTGATGAATTTTGGCAGTTATTAGCGCAAGGCTGCGATACGATTAGCGAAATTCCGACTAGCCGGTTTGATTGGCAAGCGGTGTATGGTGACCCGTTACAAGAGGCTGACAAAACTAATTGTAAATGGAGTGCATTGCTGCCCGGCGTCGATGAATTTGACCCGTTGTTTTTTGAAATCTCGCCTAAAGACGCAGTTAATATGGACCCGCAGCAGCGTTTATTATTGCAAGAAGCCTGGCGTAGCATAGAAAATGCGGGCTTAGGGCCAGAGCAATTAGCTCAGCAAACAGTGGGCATGTTTGTCGGTGTCGAAGAAGGCGATTATCAACATCTTGTCAAAAATCCAGGCGTTATGTCTACGCATAACGGCGTGTTAGCGGCACGTTTAGCGTATTGCCTAAATTTACATGGCCCAGTATTAGCGGTTAACACGGCCTGTTCCTCATCGTTAGTTGCGCTGCATTTAGCCTGTCAAAGTCTTAAGAATCAAGAATGCGACGTGGCAATTGCCGCAGGAGTTAATTTAATGCTGACGCCACAGCGTTATATTTCTATTGCGCAAGCCGGGCTAACCTCGTCCGATGGTAAATGTTATGCCTTTGATACGCGTGCGCAAGGTCTGGTTCCGGGTGAAGCCGTGGTGTCGGTGGTGTTAAAACCCTTAGCGCAAGCTGAAGCCGATGGCGACCCGGTTTTAGCCGTTATCAAAAGCATAGGGGTTAACCACGACGGCAAAACTAACGGCATGGCGGCACCAAGCGGCGAGGCGCAAGCGGCGTTATTGCGTAAAGTGTACCGTCAAGCGGGTATTGCTCCGGCAGATATTGGCTGTGTTATCGCGCATGGTACGGGGACTGCGTTAGGCGATGCGGTAGAAGTCACGGCATTATCGGAAGTATTTAACGCAGCTCATGCACAAACGGCCAGTTGTGCCTTAATGTCAACTAAACCGGCTTTTGGTCATGGTTTTGCCGCGTCAGGCTTAGTCAGTCTTACCGCGCTCATTTATGCGTTAAGACAACAACAGATTCCAGCGAGTCTGTATTGCGAGCAAGAAAATCCTTATATCGATTGGGCTAATAGCCCGTTTTATGTCAACAAGCAGCTTAAACCTTGGATTTCAGGCAAGCCGCGTTTAGGTGCAGTTAGCGCGTTTGGTATGAGCGGTACGAATGCGCATGTCGTACTAGCCGACTATTCGCCAGTTAATGCTAGCGCTGAAACCTGGCCGGGTTATTTACTCGTGTTATCAGCGAAAACTGAAGCGGCCTTAACACTGCAAATTCAACAATTACATGCTTATTTGTTAAACGTTGACGAGGCGAGTCTGGCTAGCGTCAGTTATACCTTGTTAACCGGTAGGCATCATTTTAATTATCGCTATGCTGTTGTTGTAACGAGTTTAAATGAGGCGTTATCGGCATTAGCGGATGATAGTACGGGTAGCTTAAGAAGGGTTGCGCAGGATTTTATTGCGTTACCAGCGCTGGTTTCTTGTGTTGAGCATTTAATAGCGCAAAGTCAGAGTTTGCGTGACCAGCCAGACCGTTATGGCGAGGTGTTACGCGGCTTAGCGCAGTTTTATTGTCAAGGTTATTCGATTTCAGGTCAGGGGTTGTTTAATAAAAAACTAGCCAAATCTGTGTTACCGGCGTATCCGTTTGCGCGTGAGCATTATTGGCAGGGTAGAGACACTACAGTGTCACCACCTGAACAACTGACTAAGCCCGTGCAGGCTTCAACGACAGAGGTATTGTTATTCACCGAAACTTGGCAAGCTGAGCCGATTAGCTCTGTGCTAACACCTGATTTAGCAACCGTATTGTGCCTGGTCGATGATGTAAATAAACCCATTGTACTCGCTGAGGCCAATGTGTTGCGGTTAGCGCCAGGTAGTGCTTATCAACGCCTGTCTGAGCAGCAATTTATCGTTCCGTTAACCGATGAGTCGGCTTATCAACACGTGTTTGCCGAACTTAAAACGCACTATCAACGTATTGATGCGGTGGTTTGCGCCTGGTCATTAACAAACTCAACAGCGCCGGATTTTGACCAACAAACCTTAGCGGTAGCGGCGCTGTTAAAAGCGTTATTAGCCAGCAAACTGCCGGTGGCTAAAGTTTTGCTAGCGGGCTGTTATCGCGAGCATTTACAACGCTGTTATTTAGAGGCGTGGTTAGGGTTTGAGCGTTCTGCGCATCTGGTGTTACCTGATACAACGGGTTTATCGGTTTTACTCGTTGATGATAAAACAGAGCATTGGAGTGCTGTCACACAACAATTGGCACAGAATAACCCAGTTAGTGCGTGTTATGTTGAAAACCGCCGTTACCGTTGTCAACGTCAAGTCTTGCCAGCAATGACGCCTACTCAATTAAGCGTAGTTAAAACCGGTGGCACTTATTTGATTACCGGTGGTGCGGGTGGTTTAGGGCTGATATTTGCTCGTTATTTAGCAAAAACCTATCAAGCCAATACGGTGTTATTAGGTCGAACGCAAAAATCTCAGCGTATCACTCAGGTATTAGCCGAGTTAAGCGCTCACGGTGGCCAACATGACTATTTTGCTGTTGATATAGCCGATGCGACGGAGTTTTCTAAGGTTTGGCTAGCCATTAAACAAAGGTTTGGCGCGGTGAATGGCGTACTTCATGCGGCGGGTATTGCAGGCGACGCGAGTTTACCCGCGTTATCGTTAAGCGCATTTGAGCAAATATTACGCCCAAAAATAACCGGTACTCAGGTTTTAGCCGACGTTTTGGTGAATGAAGCACTAGATTTTACCGTGTATTTTTCATCGAGTTCGGCGCTATTAGGCGATTTTGGTTCGTGTGCTTATGCCGTTGCGAACCGGTTTCAAATGGCTTATGGGCGTTATCATCAAGCGCTGGTGATTAACTGGCCGTTATGGCAATCAGATGGCATGAACTTAGCCAGCGAAGACAGTACGCGTTTGTATTTAAGCCTCTCAGGACAAGCGCAATTAACGGCTGAACAAGGCTTAATGGTGTTTGAATATTTACTCTGCCAGCCAAATGCTATGCCGTATCTGGTCATGACTGGCGATGCGCGTAAGATTAACCGGTTGTTAGGTGTTGACGCTTTAGCTAAGCCCGTTCCAGCGCTGCCTGAGCGAGTCTCGGAAGCGAAAATAACCGCTACGTTTCAGCCAGTTTCGCTAAATGTTCGAGTTGAACAATGCTTAACGCAAATGATTGCTGAGCATTTAAATCTAGCTGAAAACCGTTTAAACAGGACAACGAATTTAGCCGATTTTGGTTTCGATTCTATGGGCTTAACGGCGTTTGCCAGACAATTAAGCCAGTATTTTGGTATTAACTTGATGCCGTCAGTGTTTTTTGGTTATTCGACGATTGCGCAATTAACGGCGTACTTGTTAGAGAATCATGCGAATGCCATTGAAGAGTTATATAAGCAACGCTTGGAACCGCAGAGCGGTTTAGGCGGCATTCCCACGCAGAGCGTGGGAACGATGAAAAGTAGGTGCGAATTTATTCGCACGGTTCCCGATAACTTATCGGCAGCGCCACAGACTAAGCCATTAAACACCGATGATGCCATTGCAATTATCGGCATGAGCGGACGTTTCCCTGGTGCCGACACAGTCGATGCATTTTGGCAAAATCTTAAAGGTGGTGTGAATGCGGTACGCGAAATGCCAAGCCAGCGTTATCAAGCCAACACGACAGAGGGCTTACAGGCCGGGTTTATCGACGGTGTTGCCGAATTCGACCCGTTATTTTTTGAAATCTCCCCGGCTGAAGCTGAAACCATAGACCCTAGACAGCGTTTGTTATTGCAAGAGGCGTGGAATGCGCTAGAAGATGCCGGAATAGGTCCGTTACAACTGGCGCAGCAGAAAATAGCCATGTTTGTTGGCGTGGAAGAGGGCGAATATCAACGGCTAGTCAATGATGCCAGCGTGACAGCTAACCACACCGGTATTTTAGCCACGCGTTTAGCCTATTTTCTGAACTTACGCGGCCCCGTGATGGCGATTAATACCAGTTGTTCATCGGGTTTAGTCGCAGTGCATCAAGCCTGTCAGAGCTTAAAACTCAATGAATGCGATGCGGCAGTCGCGGCGGCGGTTAATTTAATGT
>CAWUNX010000150.1:0-8649 GCA_963923905.1 uncultured Methylocucumis sp. | reverse complement strand
CGCCATCCATGCTATACAAGCCTTCTAATACGATGAGTATTTTTTGATAATGTCGGCGCTGTTGGCTTAATAATTTATCTAGCGCGGCATAATCGTTATGAGGGAACGAGATGCGCTTAGCGCCTGATAATTGAGCACCGACTAAGCTGCTGTTATGGATTAATTCGTCATGAATAATTAAGTCATTGGCGCCGAACAAATAGCCTATCGTAGTCACATTCGTCGCATGACCGCTCACCATGACGACGGCATCATCTACACCATAAATATGAGCAATCTCGGCTTCTAATTGCCTATGGACAGGTCGTTCGCCGGAGACTAGGCGACTGGCTGACACCGATGTACCATATTGCTCAATCGCATGTTTAGCGGCTTCAGCAACGACGGGGTGCCCTGATAAGCCTAGATAATTGTAGCTAGCGTAATTAATGTATTCCTTACCGTTAATGCGAGTCGTTGCACCGGCAATGCCTTCATGAACACGAAAAAACGGGCTAGCAATACCAAATTGTTCACCACCTTTATAAATAATTTGTAATTGCTTAAATCCAGGAAACTGGTCAAAACGATACCAATTTTCCGGTATATCCGAATTTAAGGCTAAGGGATTGAACTCTTGGGTTTCTGCTTCGGCTTGTTTTAGTTTATATTCTAAGGCTTGCCGTATGAGTTGGTCTTTTAGTTGACCGGTTAAACTCTTACTTGCCATTAGTGAATAATCCTGCTTGTTTGCGTATCCGCTAAAGCTTGCGTCAGCGCTGACAGTTGCTCATCTGTTACCGCAGAAGCATGACGTTTAGATAAGTCGTTGATATTCGCTAATGTATCGGTGGCGTGTTGAGTCGATTCAATATCACCACGTAAATGCGCAAGTAAGCGCGCTGCTAGCTTATTAAGCGTAGGTGCTTCGCTTAACGCCATGACAGGAATTTGTACATCGAAACGCGATTCTATCGCTATCATTAATTCTACCCCCATTAGCGAGTCTAAGCCCATGTCGTACATCGATTGATTAGGGTCAATCTTGTCTTTGTTGATGAGTAGTATCTGACTGAGTTCTTCTTTTAAAATATCGATAAACGCAAGCTGTAACTCGGCTTCGCTTAGCTCATTAAGCATACGTTTAATATCGGCGCTTTGATTGTCGTTGCTATCGCTGCTAGGTGTATGACCTGCTAGCTCAATAAACTTAGGTGTTTTAGCGGTAGGCAAAAATGCGCTTAACGCTCGCCAGTCGAATTCTAAAACGCCTAATGTTGACTCTGTTGTAGGATGGCATAACAATTGTTCCAGCACGGTAAATGCATCGTTAGTGTTCAGTGCTGCTCCGCCCATGCGTGTTTGTAAGGCCTCTTTGATTTTTTCATGACGTGTTAAGTAGCCGGTATCACCGATTGCTCCCCAGCAAACACAGGTTGCTGGCAACCTTTGTTGATGACGATAAGCTGCTAATGCTTCTAACCAGTGGTTAGCTGCGACATAATTGCTTTGGCCGGGATTGCCAAATAGCGTCGTGACTGATGAATAAAGCACGAAGAATTCTATCGGGTGTTGTAAGCTTAGCTCATGTAACACTTCTGCCCCCTGAATTTTCGGCATTAAGACTTCTTGCAATTGTTGATAAGTTAAATTGCGTACTAAGCTATCATCAATAACGGCAGCGGCGTGGAATATGCCTTTTAGTGCGGGCACTTGTGTTAGTGCTAATTGAATAAACGCTGTGACGGCATTTTTATCGCTAACATCACATGCCGCAGTGATGATATTAACACCGCTGCTCGTTAATTCGTCTAATACCTGTTGCGTTTGCGCTGCAATCACTCCGCTACGACTGATTAACAGTAAATGACGCGCACCTTTTTGGGCTAGCCAACGAGCGGTGGCTAAACCGAATCCGCTTAGACCACCGGTGATGAGATAACTTCCGGAGTCGTTTAGTTGTAAGCTGGCTTTAGGCTGCTCTTTGTAAGCGGATTTTGCCTGGATGCCATTATCATAAGTGACAACAATTTTACCGATTTGCCGTGCTTGCTGCATATAGCGAAATGCTTCTGTCACTTGATTAGCATCGAATACGGTATAAGGTAATGGGTGTAAATGTCCTGAACGGAACAGTCCCATTAATTCATTAAACGCCCTCTGGGTTAATTCAGGCCGCTCGCGCAGTAACTGGTCAGCATCAATACCAAAATAGCTGATATTATTACGGAAAGGTCTTAAACCAATATGCGTGTTTTCGTAAAAATCGCGTTTTCCTAATTCTAAGAATCGACCAAAAGGTTTTAATACTTGGAAATTGCGATTAATCGCTTCGCCAGCCAATGAGTTTAATACCACATCAACGCCACGTTTTTGAGTAAGCGCAAGAATTTGCTCAGCAAAGCTGAGTGAGCGCGAATCAAAGATATGCTCTATGCCTAATAAACGTAAAAAATCCCGTTTTTCCTCAGAGCCTGCTGTGGCGTAGACTTCAGCACCTAGCCATTGCGCGACTTGGATTGCCGCAAGGCCAACTCCGCCAGCCGCGCCATGAATTAATACCCGTTCGCCTTTTTGCAGTTTGGCTTGATAGTGCAATGCATAGTAAGCGGTAAAAAAAGTGCTTGGAATAGTTGCCGCTGCGGCATAGCTTATTTCATTGGGGATTAACGCAACTGCGTTGGCTTTTGTCCATACTCGGTTGGCAAAACTGGCCGGTCCCATACCCACAACTTGGTCGCCTGGTTTGAATTTATGAACTTTAGCGCCTGTGCGTAGGACGACGCCAGCAAATTCAAGCCCTAAACTAGCCCCGACAAAGCCGCTTTCTACGGCTTCATCCGATAATAAGCCTAGAGTATACATAACGTCTCGGAAATTTAAGCCTGTTGCTTTGACCTCGACTTCTATTTCATCATCAGCAGGTGGGCGATGCGGAATGGTTAACCATTGTAAATTGCGTAATTGACCGGGTAGCTTAAAGCCTAGTTGTATGGCTTGCTGGGTTTCTAAGCCGGTAATAGTTTTTTCTTTGACCAGTTTTTCCCGGCTACGCAGTCTAGGCGCAAAACGGTTTCCTGCTGCATCTAAGACAATTTCTTGTTCGGCGTCAGGATTTAAGCATTCATTGAGCATCGCATCCATGACGCTAGGCGTTAATACATCACCATTTAAATCTACTAAGCGAACAGTAAAACTAGATGCTTCATTCATTAAGCTACGGCCAAAACCCCATAACGCAGCGTCATGGGCGATGCTGCTTGCTGTTGGGAAAACACCTGCTTGATCACAAGAAAATAGCGTGCCTACTTGATGAGTCAATAACCATAGCGTTAGTGGCGTTGAGGTTGTTTCTAGCGTTTGTACTAGCGTAGTCGCAAGCCAACCGCGCAGAGTTTGCCCCGTTGTTGTTTGGTTATAACCGTATAAGTGAATAATATGGTTAAAGGCGTTGTTTTCAGCCGCCGCCTTATTAAATAACGGTAACCAGGCGCCTATAAGCTCTGGGTTAACCACAGTGACTTGTTGGTGTTTAGCTCTTAATTGCTCAGCTAATTGCCCTGCTATAGCGTGCTCAGGCGCTCGATCTGAAGCCAATATTAACCAATGTTGCTGACTGGTGGGGTTGGATAAGAGCGGGCTATGCTCATTTGAATCTATGCGAGCAGAAATAAGATATGCACCCGAATCGTACTGAGCGAGTGATGCATGCTTATGAATAGACGTAAAAGGTAAAAGCTTGAGTTGGTCTATGATAGCTGTTGACGATAACTGCGGTGATATTCGCTGTTGTGTATCAATAGTCAGCCACCAGTCATTAGTGCAACCAAACAGCGCATCTAACCAGCGTGCAGGTTCTAAGCCGATAATGTAAACCTGACTGCCTGGTGTCAAGCATTGCGGTAAGTAGTTTAAGATGCGTTGTACATCTTGGATGTTTGCCATTGAAATACTGATAATGGCAAAATTAGCAGGTTTTATTCGACCGCTGCTAATAGTGTTATGGTCGAGCTCATTAGCCAAGTTAAGCACTTGTATCAGTGGATAATGTTCTCGTAAATGATGAGCATGAGCCAGCGCTTCGTCATTAAACGATGCATAGCAGTAATCAGTCAGCTCAGGGTTTAATTCTGCATAGAGTAATGAGCCAAACTCTGGCTTGTAGGCGCTGATTTCTAATATACGCAAACGTTGTCCGGGTGTTTGCTGTTGGCTAATACTGATACAGTGCTGGATAATTGTGTTAACAAGTAGTTTTTTACTGGTTAATGCAATAATTTGACTAACAACGGCTTGGTAATCATTGGCGCAAACGCCTAAGTCGTTAATCATTGCCGCATCGGTTAACAGTAAAGGCAGTTTTTTGCCTATGCGACCTGTCAAATGAATAGGGTAAAAATAATCCGGGTATTCTTGGATAAGCGTATTCCAAATAGCGGTAGCCGTTACGCCCGATTGTAGATTGTCGCGTTTTAACTGCCAACCAATAATAGATTCCGATTTGGGCTGTAGCGTGCCGTAATTAGCCAAGAATGCTTCTAGCGCTAAGGCATAGCGGGTGGGGTGTACCATTTGTTGCGCTTCGGCGTACGCTAAGATTCTGGCGAGTAAGTGATTAGCTGACTCAGTGGCTACTTCACTAAAGCGATTCTCATTAATAAATCCGCGATGATCAGCAAAACTGTTTAAGGCTTCAAAGATGAATTGATTGCACAGACTGTCTAATAATGGCTCAACTTCATGATTGTAGCGGTTGATGGCTGCAACAGCGTTAGGTTCTAGGTCTATTGCGGATGATTGAACTTCGTTTGCTAATGTGGGCGCATTAAGCATTAACGGGGCAGGCGTTAAATGATAGCTTAAATAACGCAGATTACGCGCATGGCGTTTATGTAAGCGTACCGCCCGGAAACGAACATCATCGAGTACGGCAACAGCCGAGCCATCGGCTGCATAGAGAACAAACCGGCTATTTAATGAGTGCGGTGCTAGTTTTAGCAAAGTGGCTTCTGCGATAACGGGTTGTTTTTTATCGCTACGCACCTTAATGCGCCCTATCTTAACGGGCACAAAGGCAATGCCTTCAAGTTCGCTAATCACATTTTTTAAAATTTGAAAAACTAATTGAAACGCGGCGTCCAGCAAACTTGGATGTAAAAAATAATGTTCGCTATCTTTAACGAGCGCTTCAGGCAACACTAATACTGCGATAGCTGAATTGTCTGTTATCCAGCCAAAGCGCATGGCTTGAAAACTAGGCCCATATTCTAGGCCGGTATTTTCAGTTAAGCGTTTATGTGTATTGGCATCAAAATCCGGCGCGTGATTAGGAAAATCCGGGGCAAGTTGTTTTAAAACTGAGCTGCTAGCATCGGTTAATAGACGACCTAAGCAATGCGGATGCCATTCTTGCTGCCAAGCTTCTCGGTTTGGGGCTGAATCGGTTAGTGGTTTAGCTTGCTCTTTGCTACGAATGCTAAAACGGTTATCGGAAGGCTCTAAATGAACACGGATAGATTTGCTGTGTTCTTGGCTTAATACCAGAGGGCTGCGTATTTCTAGTTCTTCTATTTCCAAGATTGCAGTGTTATGCGCTTGAAAAGCGGTTGCCAGTGCTAATTCTACAAACCCGGCGCCTGGGAAAATAATAGCGCCACCGACATTATGATCCGCTAGATAAGGTAATAATTGGGTATCAAGTTGGTTTTCCCAAACATATTCTTGCTGTTTTAACGGGTAACCCAATAACGGATGGACTTTGTATCGGTTGAGCAAGCCATAAGAATCTGACGTGACTGGATGCCAATAACTTTCGCGTTGCCAGGGATAATTGGGCAGTTCGACGAAAGCGCCAGGTGTAGGAAACCACTGTGACATATCTAAGGCTATGCCACTTAATAAGCACTGACCTACACAGTGTTTAATTTGTTGATAATCACTGTGTTGTTTAGTCGAGCTGGCAATAATAAGGCCAGGCTGGTCTTGTTTTTTCAGTGCTTCATTTAAATACGACTGTAATACCGGATGTGCACCGACTTCGATAATGGCATTCACCCCCGAAGCTAAGAGTTCTTCGACGGCAGCTTGAAATAATACTGGCTTGCGAATGTTATGCCACCAATAATCAGCGTTTAATTGCTCATTCGCTACTGCTTTGCCGGTTACCGTAGAGTAAAACGGTAAGCTAACAGGATTAAGCGCTAAATCGGCTAGGTCACTTAATATCCCTGTTTTAGCAACATCCATAGACGGGCTATGAAATGCGTAGTCTAAGTCTAAGCGTTTAAACACGATATTTTGCACACTGAGTAAAGACTCTACTTTGGCTAAGCCATTATTTGAACCCGCTAGCGTAACGCCGCGTGGGCTGTTAATACCCGCTATATAAACTTGATTGACATGTGCTTGGCTCAGTACCTGGCGCATGTCTTCAGCACCAATCGCCACAGCCGTCATACCGCCTTTACCTTTGGTTTTGCCTTGGTGGAAACTGCGGTAATAAATAACTTTAACCGCTTCGGCAAGCGATAATGCACCACAAGCCCAAGCTGCGGCAACTTCTCCGACGCTATGGCCTAATACGGCAACCGGTTGAATACCATGGGCGCGTAATAATTCGGTAATGCCAACTTGCAAAGCAAATAAGGCGGGTTGGGCGATTTCGGTGTCATGAAAGCGATCGCCATTGACACCCGATAACTCATCTAATAACGAAAAATCGGCATACTGGCTAAATAATTGGTCAACTTCAGTAACGGTATCGCGAAATAACGGTGCTTCTTGCAACAGTTTAGCGCCCATGCCAGCCCATTGACAGCCATTACCTGAATAAGCGAAGGCCGGACCTTTAGCGTTTTCTAATGTTTTGCCAATGGTTATTTTTGTTTGGGTACTGGTTTGTTGTTTAGAGTCAGAAAGCGCATAACGCTTTAATGCGTCTGCTGCTTGGGTCGCAGTTTCAGCAAATACGATAGCGCCATACTGATGATGCTCGCGATGAAACCAGGTTGAATAAGCCGTATCGTAAAACGTATTTTGGTTAGCATCTTCGGTTAACCAATCGGCCATAGCGTTGGCTGCGTGTGCTAACGCTGATTTTTGCTTAGCGAAAATAAACAGCGGTTTTAGCGGGGGGGCTGAATTTTTGGGCTTAGGTTTTTGAGGCAGTGTTGGGCTTTGTAATATCACATGAGCATTAGCACCGCCAAAGCCAAAGGAGTTAACGCCTATAATGATATTTCCTGTAGGCTTTAACGTTTCGTTTTCAGTGACAATGTGTAAATTCCAATCCTGGCAATTAATTTTAGGATTAATGCGATTAACGCTAATCGTCGCTGGAATTTGTCGGTGTTTTATGCAATTTAACGCTTTCACTACACCCGCGACACCGGATGCCGATTCTAAATGGCCTAAATTGCTTTTAATCGAACCAATAGGTAAAGGTTTTGCCCGTTTTTGACCTAAGGCAATACCTATTGCATGGGTTTCTATTGGGTCGCCTACCGCTGTGCCTGTACCGTGCGCTTCAAAATAATCGATGGCATCTGGGCTAATGCGTGCTTGTTGGTAAGCTTTAGCGATTAAAGCGGCTTGTGCACTAGGGTTAGGAATAGTTAGGCCAGATTTATGACCATCAGTATTCACTGCGCTACCTGCAACGATGGCCAAGATAGGGTCGCCGTCAGCTAGAGCTTGCTCATATTCTTTTAAGAAAAATAACCCGCCACCTTCAGAGCGCACATAACCATCACCAGACTCGTCAAAAACATGGCAACGACCTGTTTTTGATAGCATAGTAGCTTTAGCAAACGAGATGAAACCATAGGGGTGCAAATGTAAATTGACACCGCCTGCTAGTGCCATGTCAATTTCCCCGGCACGTATGGCTAAACACGCTTGGTGGAAGGCAACTAACGATGATGAGCAAGCCGTATCCATAGAAATACTAGGCCCATGCAAATCAAACGCATAGGAGATTCGGTTGGCGGCAATACTGGAGATAATGCCTGTGGCGGCAGGCGCATCAATAGCGGCTAAGTCATCCGCTAAACGATAAGCGTAATCGACATTGGAGATACCAACATAAACGCCGCATTCGCTACCGCGCATGGCTGAAGGTACGATACCGGCATTCTCAAAAGTTTCCCACGCGAGTTCTAAAAGCAAGCGTTGTTGTGGGTCGATAAGAGCTGCTTCGCGTGGAGAAATGCCAAAAAAGGCTGCATCAAAGCCAGAAATATCGCCTAAGCTACCCGCTGCAAAGGTATAGCTAGCGCCCGGATGGCGTTTATCGGGATGCCAAAAACTGTCTTTAGACCAACGCGTTGAATCAACTTCAGTAACTAAGTCTTTGTTTGCCAATAAATCATGCCAGAAATTCTGGGTGTTTGTGCCTGGAAAGCGGAGTGAATATGCTATGAGTGCAACGCGTCTATGCATCCTAAGAAATATTTCCTTTCACGAAAAATTAATAAGCGATTATAACCGATAAGAGGCTTGTTATTACAAAACAACTTTAGTGTGTCAAGCAGGGAATTGTTTTTAGCAAATTTTAGGCCAAAAAACTAAAATATGACAGACACTATAACGATGTTTGCGAGCAAGAACAAGTTAACTGTAACTACTCACCCTGAAAAAACCATCCGAAGCGTTTCAAACGGATTTTGAGAG
>CAWUNX010000149.1:0-8654 GCA_963923905.1 uncultured Methylocucumis sp. | reverse complement strand
CGTGTGGTTGAAATTATTAATGCCACTCAGTAATCATGCCGAACGGTATTGGTAACTGATAGTCTAATTTTTAGCTCAAAATTCTGGAGTTATTAAATCCTCGTTCCTTAGCGCCTGGAAGCATTACTTTTTTGGACAAGGAAATCTTCACCGATATTGTGGATGGTCGTAGGATGGGCACATGCTTTTTGTGCCCATCTGAACATATATGCAATGTAAATGGTGGGCAGAACAGCGTTGCCCACCCTAGTGTGCCCAGCATGGGCTAAAACTTGTTATCTGAAAGGAGATAACCGGAGCGAGTAACGACAGTTTCGACAAGTACACCCTGAACAGTCATAAGAGGCTGTTGATTCCAACCGCCGGATGCGGAAAACCGCATGTCCGGTGGTGTGGGAGGGATAACGGGCGCAATCCCGTTATCTCCACCCAATCATGACTGCCCCCTGTTATTAGGAGACTTTATTTAATTACGCCTTAATCATCAACAAACTAGGCGCTGCAGGATTTGTTGGATCAGAGCTTAAACAACTAACATGATAACGCTGAGTTGGTAACGCTAAACACCAAGTTTTTACTGCGTCGGCTTCGCTAGAACCACCGGCATGACCTGGATAAACAACAATGGAAACAACGCCTCTAGGTGCTAGCAACACGTTTAATACTTGCTCAAGAGCTGCTAGCGTGGTTTCGCTTCGGGTAATAGTAGCTCTATCACCACCTGGTAAATAACCTAAGTTAAACATCACAGCTTTTATTAAACCGTGGTCTGATGCTGGAATAAAACGGGGCATTTCACTATGACAAGCACAAAATAGTCTTAGATTATCTGGCTGATGCGTTCTTATTTGCGTCGCAGCAATGGCCTCTGACTGAATATCAAAACCATACACTTTGCCTTTTAACGTGACTTGATTGAGCAAAAATTGACTGTCAAAACCATTGCCCACTGTGGCATCAATCGCAAGATCGCCGCTAGTTAAGTGTGCGGCAATAAACTCGTGTGCCGCGTTAACGATAGAAATGCGTGTCATAAAATCGAGAAATATCAGCAACACTGGGCAAACTAGCCTGGTTTAATAACACATCGGCAAAACGTTTGCAGTAAAACGGCAGTGTTACACTACCTTTTGCGCCAAAGCCATTAAAAATCGCAAGCTTAGGCTGGTGGGGATGAAAACCGATAAACGGCTGCTTATCTAGCGTCGTAGGTCTGACGTTCGCATGTTGTGCAATCACTGACAGACCTGGAAATTCGCCAAGCCGTTGGGCAAGTGCGGTTAATAGTTCGTCACGAGCGTTTACACTGGGCTTATCATCTAAGTGTTGATGCTCAAACGTAGCGCCTAATCGATAGCTTTCATCACCTAATGGAATAAACCAATAGCCAAAATTCAACATCACATCGGGTAACACCGCGTTACCGGATAAGGTTAAAATTTCACCTTTGGCGAGTTGAAAGGGTAACTGACCAAACCAAGGATTGTGTCTGCCATGATAACCTTCGCAACATATTAACCATTTAGCGCGAATATCTTGCCAACACACAAACTCATTAAAACTGACTGAGGCATAATCGAACTGACTTTGCCGATAACACTGGCGCGCGATAAAAAACGCTTTCAATGCTGTAAGCAGCAGTTTGGTCAATAAATAGCCGGTTTGCTGCTGCTCAATAAACCCATAAGCATGATGAAACCATTGTTTATCAGCTTCACTATGTAATTGGCCTAAATAATGACCATAATCCGCTTGGTTTAACCGTTTAACAGCACAGCCATATTCTTGTTGGGTTTGAAAAACTCGCCACATCGGCTTTTCAATATAAAACGGCTGCTGAAACAAAGCGGTTAATTGCTGATAGTAACGCCTGGCTTCTATTAACATCCGCTCGATTTCAGGAGATTTCACTAGACGCATACCGGTTATCGGATTAATTAAACCGGCTGCTATTTGCGAGGCATTCTCTAAACCATTGTCTACGACAAGAACGCTTATTTGTCGCTGGGTCAGCTCATAGGCTAAAAGGCTTCCAGCTAAACCTTGGCCTATGATGAGTACATCATAATAGTCAGACATGACGAGGTTTAAACACGCTGAAACGTCATTGACTGGTCTTGAAATGTTGTTCTAAGAATAATTTCAAACACACATCGACTACATCACTATTAAAAAAGCTATCCTTTTTGCTGGTAATTTCGGCTAAGCCTCTATCCAATCCTAATCCTGCTCGATAAGGCCGATGCGACATCATGGATTCAACGACGTCAGCAACCGCGATAATCTGTGCTTCTAATAAAATCTCATCCCCAATTAAACCATTTGGGTAGCCAGAACCATTAAGCCGTTCATGATGTTGTAGCACAATATCAGCTATCGCCCACGGGTAATCAATCGATTTTAAAATATCATAGCCAGTTTGCGGGTGTTCTTTAATCAAATTGTACTCGTTCACTGTTAATGAACCTGGCTTGCATAAAATTTCTGCCGGTACTTTAATTTTGCCAACATCATGAACGATAGCGGCTAAATGAATGCCTTCAATCTGGTTATCAGGTAACTGCAATTGTTTAGCAATGGCTACGGCAATTTGCGCAACACGGCGTTGATGCCCGGCAGTATAAGGGTCACGCATCTCTACCATCGAGGCAATTGCCATAATCGAATCTAATAAACTTGTGCGTAATTTTTTTTCGCTTTCCAATAGCTTATTGCTGCGCTCTTCGACTATTTGTTCTAGTGAATTGCGTAACCGCGTTAACTCTAAGTGCGTGCGTACTCTCGCTAATAACTCACTGCGTTGATAAGGTTTCGTAACAAAATCCACAGCCCCCATCGCAAAACCTTGCACTTTTTCATCGGTCTCGGACACGGCGCTAACAAAAATAACGGGTATATCTGCTGTTTCAGGGCAGGCTTTTAGTTGACGGCAAACTTCAAAGCCATCCATCCCAGGCATACGAATATCAAGCAACACCAAGCCCGGCGGATGACGCATAGCTGCATGTATAGCCAGCTCGCCATTAATGGCTGAGCGAACTTCATAGCCTTCGTCTCTCAAAATATCTGTCAGCAGCTTTAGAGAATCTGGCGTATCGTCAACTGCGAGAATATAACTTCTTGCAACCATTGTTATTCCGTAAGTGGCTGTACCACATTTAAAATGGCTGGATAATCGAAATTTCCAGCAAAATAAGATAATTTTTTAGCTAAACTTTCATCGATTAATTTAATGTCAGCAATAATCGCAGCAATCTGCTCGCTATCCAAATTCTCTACGGCATCATAGAGCGCTAGACGTAATTCTTTTGACACTAAAGCAAAATCATCCGAAGTTAATTTAGCCACAACCTTAGCGTGAAGCGCGGAATCTGGCTGTTGATAGTCAAATTCAACACCTAATAAGCGATTTAAACAGTCATAAATATCGTTAAATCGATAAGGCTTTCGGACAAAATCATCCATACCCGCTTGAAGCAACTCATCACGTTGCTCATTAAACGCAGAAGCTGTTAACGCAACAATTTTAACATCGGCACCACCCGGTAAAGTGCGAATTTGAGCTACTGCTTCAAATCCATCCATCACCGGCATACGTCTATCCATCCAAATGAAATCAGGTTTCCAATCAATAAACCGTTGAATAGCTTGAGCACCTGTATCAGCTGTTTGAGTCGGAAATCCGATAACCTGCATGAGTTTCTCCATTAACAACTGATTTTCGCGTTGGTCATCGACAATCAATACACGATATATCGGCTGTCCTTGCGCTAAACCGACCACATCACCTCGACCACATTGGCGTTGAATAGCACTTATATCATTTATATTGGCTGCGTCTAACGGTAAGTTGACTAAAAACAAGGAGCCCTGATCCACAACGCTATTAATCGATAACGTGCCACCCATTAACTGCACAAATTGACGAGTAATAGTCAAACCCAACCCTGAACCTTGATGACTACTCACCTCATTAACTTGCACAAAAGGCTCAAAAATGCGTTGCTGGTCAATAGCAGAAATGCCACAACCGGTATCTTCAACTTCGATAAGCAAATGTGACACGGTATTTTCCTTAACCCCTAAGCGCACAGTCACACCGCCGTTATCAGTAAATTTAACCGCATTACCCACTAAATTAATCAGCACTTGGCGTAAACGCGCTTCATCACCTCTAATGTAACGCGGAAACGCTGAGGATTGGTCTAATATAAGCTTTAAATTTTTTTCTTGCGCGCGAATTTGCATCATATCAACAACATCTCGAACCAAGGCACCTAAGTCGAAAACCTTATGTTCTATTTGCAATCGACCTGCTTCAATTTTCGCCATATCTAACACATCATTAATCAGCGTTAATAAGTGCTCACCACTACGGTTGATAATATCTAAATTCTCAGTCTGTGTTCTCGATATACTGGGGTCTTGCCGCATTAAATTAGAAAAACCCAAAATAGCATTAAGTGGCGTGCGCAGCTCGTGACTCATACTAGCTAAAAAAACACTTTTTGCACGATTCGCAGCTTCAGCCGCATCACGCGCTAACATCAACTCAGCAGTCCTCTGTTGCACTTGCTCCTCTAAATGCTCATGGTAGCGCCTAAGTTCTTCCTCGGCACGTTTAGTTTCTGTAATATCTTGGCGCACTTGCAGGTAATTACATAAATTGCCTTTATCGTCATAAACCGGAGCAATGCTGATATGCTCCCAATAATAATCCCCTTGTTTACGCTGATTTTTAATAATGCCTATCCAAGGCTTACCCGCGCTTAAATAAGCCTGTATATGAGCGAAATCATCGCTTGTTAACTCAACAGAAATTAATTCACGCAGTGATTTTCGATACATATCGGCAAACTGATAACCACTCATGCGCGTATAAGCTTGATTACAAAATAATAAACCGCCTTGTAAATCGGTAATTAAAATACCTACAGGGCTTTGCTCTACAGCTTGTGCCAAGCGGTTGATTTCTAATTCAAACAAATGTTTTTCGGTCATATCTATGGCAATCCCATCCCAAATAATTTGACCCTCTAGGTTTTGATAGGGATGTGAGCGGATGCGAAGCCAGCGTGATTCGCCATCTTGTCGTTGGAAATGCAATTCCATCTCAAAGTCTTGTAAATTCCGCCTACTTTCTTCTTCCAAATATAAATAAGTCTGCTGCTGCTCGGGCGCAATTTGCGCTAATAACACCATTGCATCAGCCAGTACATCTGCAATCGTTACACCGTGAATATTTTCAACCCCAGAACTTACATACAGAAAGCGGGGTATACCGTTTTGATAAGTAAACTCATAAAGATAACTGTCAGGTAAATTGTCGCCTAAAATGCCCAAACGCAGTTCACTTTCTTGTAAAACACGCTCTGCTTGTTTGTGCTGGCTGACATCGTCATAAATGATGACGATTTCATTATTGGGCAATGGGTAAATGCTATAGTCACGCCAGTTGGGAAAGTCATTAGTACTACGATACGAAAGCGTGAGCTTCTCCAATACACCTGTCTGCCAAACACGTTGCAATGCTTGCAGTAAGCCGGATTCAGCCGAATTAGGAAGAACATCCACCAAGTCTTTACCAATAACCTGTGCTCTATCGAGCGCATCAATGCGTTCAGCGGCTAAGTTAATGGCTGTAAACAGAAATTGACGGCCATTATCTAACACGTTGAACACGGCAACGCCGCTACTCATGTTCTCAAATAACGCGTCTAAACGTGAGGGATTTTGTTCTAATGTAGCTTTTATCACTCGCCGTTTATATGCAGGCAGATAAAACAGCACGCTCAGCAGCATAAATACTGTGATGAGCAATCCTAAATAAACGCTATCAAAATTCATTGCTGAAATGGATTACTTGTTATGTTGAATAGCTCGTTTTAAAACCGATTCTAATTGCACTAAATCGACCTGTAACCAACGGAGGGGTAATCCCATTGCGACACTAATTTTCTCAGCAGCTTCGGCATAATCTCCTGAGCATGGCGTGCATAAGCCCAAAAAATAACGGTGGCTGAGTTGAAAAATCTCGCGCGTAATATCGGGTTTATTACCAAACGTTTCGATAATCACGTTATCCCAATTAAGCACCCAATCTTCCAATAAAAAAAATGCACCTTGAGTTAAATGCTCGCTAAATAGCTCAGAACCTAGCAACATTTCCACACAATTTTGCGCTTGTGTGCGATGACAGCAGTTCGCCGCCACGATGTGCTCCATCTTAGGATGGCAATGACCGTAAAAGACAATTACCTCCTCGTCTTGATGGCGAATAAAGCCTTGCTGTAACTCGCTGGCTAATTTTTCAAAATTAACATGCAGTGACGCAGCTAAAAAATCTGTGCTGAGTGACCACGCATTTTTTTGAATTAAATGCTCGATTTCTTTTTGTAAGATACCGCAACCTAACAAGACAGGAGGCTTAGTCATACCGAATACACACCCTGTCCCGCCCTACGTTGATAACCGTCATACCCCTTAAACGCTGACACGTCCAAACTCTTTTGCCGCATTTACCATAGCCACGATATTTTGTTCAGGAATGCCATAAGGCATCAGAACCGTACCGAAAAAAAACTTATTACCTTTGCTTAAACCTGATGTAACAATGCGCTGCACTTCCATGCGCACTTGCTCAGGCGTCCAATCTAACAACCGAATATCATTAATGACGCCAGCACATAAACCTCGTCCGTTAATAATCTGCATAGAATCCGTCACATCTTCTAAAGGACTTGGATAATAAGTTTGAAAACCTAAGCGCTGAATAACCAGTTCCAATACACTATTAAGCCGCGCTGCGCCGACATAATAGACGAGCCCTGTTAAATCAAGCCCTGCTAAGTCGCGCTGCATCCACGTTAGCGATAAGTTCTGAAATAATTTCATTGGAATAATATCGGTAGAGCCATACGGGTCGGCATAGATAATAATATCCGCGCCAGCATTACGATAAGCCGCTAATTCACGCCTAAAAAAAGTCGAGCATTTTTCTAACATCAAATCGCGCACATCGGCAGGGCCTAACATCAACAATTCCATCCATTTTTCCATTCCCATCAAAATAGCTGGCAATGACATCGAGGCTGTAACATAAGCGCAAATAGGCACTTTACCGCCGACTTCTCGCTTTAATATCGCTAAACACTTAGCTATTTCTGCAAATTTAGGCTGGCTTGCAATGTCAGTCGGAATATCAAGCTTTGCAATGTCGTCATAGGACTGAATAATAAAATCTTCGACATTAGGTGGACCATCATCAGCATAACAAATCTTGTTACAGCCTAATAATTCAGCTTCTCTGCCGACGTAAAATAAGCTCCAAACATTATCATGACCAAATTTTTCTAACATTTTGAGTTGAGCGGTAGCGACATATTCGCCATTAGAAAAATACTGTTCAATCGACATGCCTAACTCGCGCGCGCCTTGGTCGAGTAGATTGCAAAAAACAGGAATATGGTCAATCACTTGACCATTAGCGGCAGCAGTTAATCTTTCCATACTGGTGGTCATTGTTCTTTTACCTCGTTAATACAATCCATGAATACTTTTAATGCCGATACGCCATTCTCTGCCCACGCATCAGCCCCAACTAACGAATATAATTCCGTATCATAACGAAATGGCGCACCACCTACGACAAGCTTAATTTTGCGTTCTAAGCCTTGCTCATGCAGCAATTTCCTAACCTTAATCGCACCTTTTTCACTGCGCGCCGTATGTACCATCATCGCTGAAATACCAATCACGTGCGCTTCTTTACTGACAGCTTCTGCAACAAACTTTTCTGCTGAAACATTGACGCCTAAATCAATGACATCAATCATTTGCGCTTTTAAACAACCAATAACAATTCTTTTGCCTAAGGTGTGTAAGTCACCGGCAGCCGTACCAATAACAACGCGTCCAACAATTTCTGGAGGTATTTTGAATAATTGCAGCATTTTTTCAGTAACATCAGCTGCAATTTGAGAGGTCATAAAATGTTGGGCCAGATTAGTGTCAAATCCTTGGTCTATCGCTTTAACCATTAAATCTAACGCTGGGATAACGACATTAAACACAATGTCTTCAGGACTGACACCTCTATCAATAGCATCCATGACAACTTGAAACGCTCGCGCTCTATCTGTATCTAACACAGCTTCGTTATAAGCTTTGATTGCGTCCAACATTGTTAATCCCTATAAGTAATATGGATTTATATTTTATGCCTGCATCGGTTGCAGATAAAGGTTTTCCAAATACAAAGTCTCAAACTCTAAATCTTCAGCCATATTACACACCTCGGTAATGGTTGTGATTTCCAGCAAGTGTTGCTGTTTTTCTGGTATTAACAAAACCTCTTCGCAGCCTGATAACGCAGTATTATTTATCAAATGAATGCGCTCAACCGGAATAGGCGGTAACAAACCGACACGTTGCGCATGATGGATGGCTAGCCATTGTCCAAACGCACCCGACGCATAAATCTGAGTTAAGTCAGCCAGCGCAATACCTGCCAAATCACATAATCGACGAATACACGCCGCAATCGATGCTTTAGCACGTTGAAAAACGTCAATATCTGCTGCTTTTAACACAATAGCGTGTAACTTCTCATTAATTGCAGGCAAAAACATTAAGAATCAAGTTAAAATAGCACA
>CAWUNX010000148.1:0-8710 GCA_963923905.1 uncultured Methylocucumis sp. | reverse complement strand
GTCGGCAGCGTCAGATGTGTATAAGAGACAGCGTTAAGACCGTTGCGTAAAACCATGCAAATCGCGTTTCAAGACCCGCAATCGTCGTTAAATCCCAGATTATTAGTCGCGACGACATTAACCGAGCCTATGAAAGTGCATGGCATAGGCGACAATGAACAACAGCGGTTAGAGCTGGCTGCGGAGCTGTTAACCAGTGTGCAATTAAGCCCTGAGCATTTATGGCGTTATCCGCATGAATTTTCCGGCGGTCAACGTCAACGCATAGGCTTAGCTAGAGCCTTATGTTTAAATCCAGAATTTATTGTCTGTGATGAAATTACCAGTGCGTTAGATGTCTCGGTGCAAGCCGAAATTTTAGAATTGTTGTTAACGATACGCGCCCAGCGTAATTTAACGTTATTGTTTATTACCCATAATATCGGCGTCGTCGAATACTTAAGCGATTGGACCGTCGTCATGCATAAAGGCAAAATCGTCGAGCAAGGGCCTACAGCTAGCGTGTGTCAGTCTCCAAAAGAGCCTTATACGGCCGCCTTACTAACCGCAGTACCAAGGCTAAAAGCACTCATGTAGGCCGGGTTAGTGTTAGCGTAACCAGGCATTCTGTGCCATTGATGTCGGGTTACTAAATTGACAAGGCTAAATCACCACAAAATCCGCATTTTTCTCGTTCCTATACTTTATTTTACATTGGCTAACGACAGTTAACCTAAAAATCGCGCATATTAAGTGCGTGAGAGAGGCTTCTTTTTATCCAACTAGATGACTACATTAATAGTCATAGACCATCAGGAGAATAATCTATTGTTTCATAAAAATTTTTCTCTGATAGCGATATGTTTGTTCAGTTGCTTGATAACATCTTGTACGATGTTAGGGCCTGATTATCATCAGCCTGAACTCAACTTGCCTCAGCATTGGAGTCAAACGCCGTCCAGCTTATCGAATGGCAAAGAGCTTAGTCGTTGGTGGCAGGTTTTTAATGACCCATTGTTGACTGAGTTAATCACTAAAGCCGCCATGCAAAATTTAAATGTGCAACAAGCGAAAGCACGCGTTTACGAATCAAGAATCAAATATAAATTATCCCAAGCAAAGCTTTATCCGATTCTTACGGGTAGTACCGGCGTAGCTCAATCAGAGACTAGCCAACAAACCGGTTTAGGCTTGACGACAGAGCTATTTAACCATTCGCTGGATGCAAGTTGGGAGATAGATTTATTCGGTAAATTTAGGCGCGATATAGAAGCAAAAACGGCTGACAGAGCAGCAGCCGAGCAAGACTTACAAGATGTTTTAGTCAGCCTTTATGCTGAAGTCGCACTGGCTTATGTTGAGCTACGCAACTATCAAGCAAGGCTTGCTAGGACGGAAGAAAGCGTGGCGACTCAGCAAGCAACGTATCAGATTACGGATTGGCGTTACCAAGCGGGTTTAACCACGCGCTTAGATGTAGAACAAGCAAAATTTAGTAAAGAGTCCACCGAATCTGACCTACCCAGCTTACGCGAAGGCATAGTGCTAGCTCGGCAAAGTTTGGCATTGTTATTAGGTCTGTCGCCCGATGCATTAACCGCTAAACTGGCAAAAACCAAGCCTATACCCACTGCGCCCAAGGAAATCGCACTTGGCATACCCGCGAATATCTTAAAACAGCGTCCCGATGTTAGAAAGGCAGAAAGTAAACTCATCTCGCAAACGGCTCAAATCGGCGTGGCTGAGGCGAATCGATACCCTAATTTAAATTTAACCGGTAGCATAGGCTTAGAAGCATTAGCGCTAGGCAATTTATATACCGCCAGTGCCAAAATGTTTCAAATTGCGGCAACTTCTGCCTGGACGTTAGCCGATACAGGACGGCTTAAAAGCAATGTCGAGATTCAAAAAGCCTTGCAACAACAGGCATTAGCCGCGTATCAACAAACCGTGTTAACCGCATTAAAAGAGGTAGAGCAAGCGTTAATCGGCTTTCAGCAAGAGCAAGACCGCATTCAATTGTTACAGCAAGCCGTTGCCAGTGGGCAACGCGCATTAGAATTAGCGCAATATCAGTATCAATCAGGCATCAGTGATTTTCAACCGGTATTAAACGCACAAAAATCATTACTAACCATGCAACTAAATTTAGTCAATAGCCAAGCCAAACTCGCATCGAATACCATAAAGCTTTATAAGGCCTTAGGCGGAGGCTGGATGCCTATATCGTAACAATCAGGCTATGTACTTTACTTTTTATAAGCTGACAGCGGTTACTTCATGTTAAAACCAAACGCCGATATTGCTAAAACATTAGGCTTAAACAACGCACAGCCCAAATCCATGCGCAAAATCTTAATGGGTTTGCTAGGCATAATAGGTGTAATCGTCATCGCTGTTCTGATGCTGAATCCGCAACAACAGCCTGATATTGTCTATACAACAGAGCCGGTAAGTCGAGGCGACTTATCGCTAACGGTGAGTGCAACAGGTACGCTAGCGCCGGTGAAAGAAGTCGAGGTCGGCATTGAAGTCTCTGGTACGATTAAATCGGTTTTTGTCGATTACAACGACCAAGTCAAAGTCGGGCAAGTGTTAGCCGTATTAGATACCACTAGACTCAATGCTCAAGCGTTGCAATCCGAAGCCTCGTTAGCTTCGGCTAAAGCCAAAGTGCAGCAAATTCAAGCAAGCTTGCAAGAAGCCAAGATTAAAATGTCAAGATTGACGAAAGCCTTAGCGCTCAGTGGTGGCAAAGTACCTTCACAATACGAAATGGACACTGCCAAAGCCACGCTAGCGAAAGCGATAGCCGATGAAGCCAGTGCCAAAGCGTCTGTTGCTCAGACGCAAGCGATGTTAGATGTTAACCGCACTGACTTGGCTAAAGCCGTTGTGCGCTCACCGATTAACGGGGTGGTATTGAAACGCACCGTAGAGCCAGGGCAAACGGTGGCGTCGACGTTTCAAGCGCCTGTGTTATTTACCTTAGCAGAAGATTTAACCCAAATGGAATTACAAGTCGATGTCGATGAAGCCGATGTCGGTAAAGTAAAAGAACAACAACTCGCGGAGTTTACCGTTGATGCGTATCCCGAGCGCTCATTTCCTGCGCAAATTACCCAAGTTCGCTATGGCGCTGAAACCGTTGATGGTGTTGTTACTTATAAAACGGTGTTAAAGGTTGATAACAAAGCCTTAGAACTTAGACCTGGCATGACCGCGACTGCTACTATCACGGTATTGAAAAAAACTAACGTATTGCAAATCCCTAATTCAGTTTTGCGCTATCAGCCTTCGGAGCAACTATCGACTCAGCAAACGCAAAAAAGTATCAATTTAGTCAGTATGTTACTACCTAAACCTCCTGTGGAGCGTTCTGGGCGGCCTAAAACATCCGATGCCTCTGCGACTCAAGATGTTTGGGCGTTGATTGACGGGCAGCCCGTAAAAAAGTCAATTGTCAAAGGCATTAGCAATAATGTAATGACCGAGTTAGTGGGGGGCGAGGTGAATGAAAAGATGTTGTTGATTAGTGCAAGCCAGGTTACACCATGACATCTACACCTGATAAACCGCTACTTTCATTGCATGAAGTGTGCAAAACCTATGGTAAGGGCTTAGCCGCTATGCAGGCTTTACGCGGGATTAATATTGCAATTAATCGCAGTGAATTTGTGGCAGTTATGGGCGCAAGCGGTTCTGGCAAAAGTACTTGTATGAATATTTTAGGTTGCTTGGATACCCCTACATCGGGTTATTACTTATTCGACGGTATCCATGTCGAATCGTTAAGCCGAGATCAACGCGCGCTTTTACGGCGTCATTATCTGGGATTTGTGTTTCAAGGCTTTAATTTACTCAATCGAACGACCGCATTAGAGAATGTAGAACTACCGTTGATTTATCTTGGGGTAAACCGTAAGCAAAGGCGCATCGCCGCGCGGCAGGCATTGCAAGCTGTTGGCTTAGAAGACAGAGAAACCCATACCCCGAATGAATTATCGGGCGGTCAGCAGCAACGCGTTGCAATAGCACGTGCGTTAGTCACGCAACCGTTAGTGTTGTTAGCTGACGAACCTACGGGTAATTTAGATTCGGTGCGCAGTGTAGAAATTATGGAATTGTTATGTCAGTTTAATCGCGAGTCAGGCGTCACCATCATCATGGTTACGCATGAACCTGATATGGCAGCGTATGCCAATCGGATTATCAGCTTTAAAGACGGTTTAATCGCCTCTGATGCCCCAACATCGAACTTATGAATACGTTATTGTTGGCCTTAACCGAATTAAAACGCAACTTATTGCGCTCAGTTTTAACGATGCTAGGCATTATCATAGGCGTGTCTGCGGTTATCACCTTGGTAACATTAGGCGATGGCGCGACCCAGCAAGTGACGCAACAAATTGCTAATTTAGGCAGTAATTTATTGATAATTACGCCCGGAAAACGTATGGGGCCGGGTCAATTATCGGGGGCGCCGTTGTTTAAGTTTGCCGACATCGACGCGATTAATCGTACGATTTCAGGCTTATCTGCCGTTGCTCCGATTGCTTCCGCGTCTACCATGGCGATTGTCGGCAATGCGAATTGGTCCACTAATGTCACAGGCAGTAACAACGATTTTTTTATTGCTAGCAATCGTAAGCTCGCCGACGGCAGATTTTTTTCTACCGGTGAAATGCGAGCCGGCGCAACCGTATGCATCTTAGGTGAAACGGTTCGCAATAAATTATTGGGCACACAAAATCCGTTAGGTAGTTCACTCAGATTACAAAAGTTATCTTGTCAAATCATTGGCTTACTGCAATCTAAAGGACAGTCAACCATGGGTAGCGATCAAGATGACCTTATCGTTATACCGATTAAAACGCTACAAAGGCGCATTGCCGGTAATCAAGACATTAACATGATACAAATATCGGTAACAGACGCTTCAGCTATCGAACAGGCTAAAACTGAGCTGCAACGTTTAATGCGTAGCCGCAGGCATTTAGCCGATAATGAAGAAAATAATTTTAGCGTGATTGACATGAAAGAAATCGCCGCGATGTTATCGGGTACGACGCAAATGATGACCGGTTTGCTCAGTGCCGTCGCTGCCGTTAGCCTGCTGGTCGGCGGCATAGGTATTATGAATATTATGTTGGTTTCAGTCACCGAACGCACCCGAGAAATTGGCATACGCATGGCGATAGGCGCGCTCACGCAAGATGTGCTACTACAATTCTTAGTTGAAGCCGTGGTGTTATCGTCTTGCGGCGGCATCATTGGTATAGTTTTAGCGCTTATTAGCGCTGTTGCGTTATCGAAGCTACTACAAGTCCCGTTTATGCTAAATATACCCATTGTATTGATTGCATTTGCCTTCTCAGTATCGGTGGGTGTGATTTTTGGTTACTTCCCAGCGCGTAAAGCGGCGCGTTTAGACCCTATTGATGCGTTGCGGCATGAATAAGCTAGATGGGGGGTAAAAGATTGGGCGTATTGCGATGAATGGAGTCCAAAACTTGTTTTGGACTCCGGTGTCAGTCCTGAGAAAGAACTGACGACTAATTACTTAATTTTAATAGCCTTGCTGCTAATATTATTTTTAGCAGAAGGGTCTTTTTGTGAGGCATTGACGCTGACATGGTTGTTGACTGTGCCTTTGGCGGTAGCGTTGAGACTAACAGTCACCGTCGCGCTTTCACCAGAAGCAAGCGCACCGAGTCGGCATATTGCCGGCAGTGTAGATGTACATTCGCCTTGACTAGGTTCTACTGATACCAAGTTTGCAGCTTGGCTATCTAAGAACGCGCTAGTCAGGTTAACATCGCTGGCTGCGTCAGTACCATTGTTAGTAACCGTGGCCATAAAGCTGAAGGGTTTGCCATTCTTGGCTTTAGCAGGGCTTGTACTTTGAGCGACCGACAAGTTGGCTGTTTGGTCTTTAATCAAGGTTAAATCGCGTAAGAACAAATCAATCAGTTTATTAGTGTCGTTTGGCACTAAGTCGGTGACTAACGATACAAACCCTACATAATGACCGTCTGGGCTGATAATGCCTTCTCGGCTGCCGTTAGTATTAATACCACCCCCTAAGCGGCCACCGGTACCCGTGCCTGATGTGCCATCTAAAGTGACGCTAGCTAAAGTTGTTGTATGGGTTAAACGGTCATGCACATAAACGTCATCAACGTTGTTATCGTCATTCGGTGTGAAAACTGCCCAAGATTCAAAGCTAACATAGCGTCCATCAGCGCTAATAGAAGGTCTTGCGCTTTCTTTTTTTCCTTGTGTGCCGTCAGTAGCGACACTGACGCGCGTAGTTTCATGGGTTTCGCGGTCATGAACAAAAACATCTTCGATAAAATTAGTATCGCCTTCTACTAAAGTAGAAGCGCCAGACCAAAATGCCGCATAGCGCCCATCAGCACTGATGGTTGGATGCCATGAACCGTTATTGCCTTGCACGCCATCTGTGGAGACGCTGACGCGTTCGGTGGTATTGTTGTCAAGGTCACGGACGAAAATGTCATCTTTATCGTTGGTGTCGCCTGGCACTAGGTTGGTTGCTGCAGATTGGAAGACCACAAAGCGACCGTTGCCGCTAATCCATTGTTTCAAACTACCGAGATCCGCACCTTCGCCGTCAGATGATACGCTAACCTTTGTAGTAGTGTTGGTTTTAAGGTCGCGAACGAAAATATCAAAATCATGATTAGTATCAACATCTGCGGTCAAGTTGGTCGCGTTAGATCTGAACGATACATAGCGGCCATCGGCGCTAATAGAAGGCACTGCACTGCTACCATTGGCTTGAGAACCATCTGGTGCGACGTTAATGCGTGTGGTGGTTTTAGTTATAGTGTCATGAACAAAAATATCAGTGACCAGATTGGTGTCGTCCGGCACTAAATTAGTTGCGGCGGAATTAAACGCGACATAGCGACCGTCGGCACTAATCGTGGCTTGTCTAGTTGTGCCCCCCCAGGGCTTGTGTGCCGTCAGAGGCGACATTGACGCGAGTGACTTTATTGGTCAGGCGGTCACGCACGAAAACATCAAGAATTCCATTAGTGTCGTTTTCTACCAAGTTGCTAGCTAAAGATTGAAATACCACATAGCGGTTGTCGGCGCTAATTGCTGGACGCCAACTGCGCTCATTGGGTTCAGCTTTTGAGTTGCTTACGCTGAGCCGAGTGGTTTCGCCATCTGCAACGGCACTGGCAGTTGATAAGGTCAAGCCGACCAGTAGAGCAGCCTGAAGAGCGGCGGATAGTTTATTTCTCATTTTGAACGGTGTTTTTACTAACATAGACTTCTCGTGATTGATTAAATTGAAAACGCAACATAATACTCAGGCTGGTGCAAAGTCTTTTTACTGAATACTTAGCGATAAGCCGAAGAATGACTTTGAGCCTTTATGAATGTTAACCTGAGTTTATCTTAGTTGGGTGCGTCCATTAGTTTTGCTACAAAGCGGAAGGTGCCGGCTTTTCTTACGCCGTTAGGGCCTTCTTTACCGCGCCAAAACGGCGTTAATACGATATTGCCAGTTAATATAAATTTATCCCCATTGATTTTCACTTTAGTATCAGCCGTTTCAAACGCTGGCGTTCCTTTAAGACCTAATTCAGAGGTCAAATTCATGTGCGCAGTGAAATACCAGCCGTCAGTACCTTCTTTACCGCCCAATGGAAGGCCTGTTGTCCGGTCATAGGCGTTGACGGTAGAGCGTAGTGGGTCATAGCGTAAGGCTAAGTCACCTACAGATACTTGGCCCCAACGACCAAACATTCTAAAGGCGCCACCTAAACCAATTTGTCCGGTAAACGTCGCTAACGGGTCAAAATCATCAAACACGGCGGTGGTCATTTGTGGGTTGCGACCGCCATTATCATTAGCCGGTTTAGAGGGAGTAACACCGTGTGGGTGCATTTTGAAAGGCGGTTTTGGCCACGGTTCGCTGAAAGGTAAGCGGTGAATGCCAACGAGGTTGATAGAATCATCGGCGAGTAGAGGATTAAAGTTATGTAAGTAAATTAAGTTAAGCGCTACGGTTGATGCACCTACTCTTTTTGATTGGGCGACGACTTGGTAAGCCGTTAACGGTGCAATTTGTTCGGCAGTAAAATAGTCATCCAGATATAAGTCACGTGTGTTAAAAGCATCGCCGTCAATAATGCCTTTTAAGCCATTATCGAAAACCATATTGTTAGTTCCAGATGTATCTACCTGCCAATGCTCCTCACTAGGTCGACCATTGCTATCTACGCCGTAATACGCATTGCCTTCACGGCTTAAGATTGTACCCCATACTTCAGGTGTAAAATCAAACGTCAATACCCCTTCTTTAAAAGCCTTAGGAGCAGCTTCGGCAGGTGTAATGGCAGAAAATGTCAGCACTGCCGAGACGGCTAAAATAGAACTAAGTTGCTTTATCGATTGTTTCATTTTCATCGTTCCTCTGTTTGTAAGTATCAATTCGGTTGTTAACGCCGACTGCTGAAGCAGCTAAATGCTGATTCAACGACGATAATAGCAAATTTAGTGCCAAGTAATAATGAGTGAATCTGCTTAAACGTAGGTTGTTTATAATATTTTATTTTTAAACAATAAGTTAAGTGTTTTGGCGGTCTGTGTCTGTGTTGAATTTTTTTAGTAACTTTCTGAAAAGGACGCTAAAAAGAATATTGTTGCCTGAGGCGTTGGTGCATAAATCATCAAATAGTCTAAACTAACT
>CAWUNX010000147.1:0-8710 GCA_963923905.1 uncultured Methylocucumis sp. | reverse complement strand
ATTAATCCTAGATTCTGATAACTTGAGCAAACAAAAATGTGAAATATTTACTTTTTTTAACATTATTTTTTGTTATACAGTTAACAGTGCGATAAATCAAAGCCTTACTTCAAATCCAACCACGAAATAAATATGCGCCCACGCTGGTAAAAATTTTTAACCAAGTGGAATTTATAATGACTTATCAGAATGTTAGGGATAGAACATTAACCAACACACCGGAAAGACAGCGCATCATTGCGCTCTATAACATTCTGCAGAACTAATCAAACTGATATTTCAAATGAATCGCTTTTTGAAATCAGCATGACTCCGTTAACTAGCATTCAACCCTTATTCGACGAGTTACTCGCAGTAAAACTTGGAGGTATTTATGAGTTTAAGTGAGTTTTATTTTCTATTAGTCAATAAAAATCGACACACGCTTCTGGGCTACCTGAAAACCATTATCATATTAAGCGCCCTATTCAGTTTATTTAGCCATACCGCCTATGCAAGCAAACTTATCGCTTATGATTTTAATGAAGGCACAGGAACTAAAATTATTAATCATGGCGCAAGTGGACTGGATAATTTTGACGGCACACTAAAAGGCACTGCCAGCTTTACTGCCGACGACCGAACCGGAAACGGTACTGTATTAGCACTCAATGGTGTCGATGATTACCTGTCAATGCCCGACGGTTTAGCGTTTAACCGCGCGCTTACGCTAGAAACCTGGATTAAGCCTGATGTTATCGATGGCGAACGGGCTATTTGGCATGACTATAGTTATTTTAACCATCCCGGTGTGGCCTTAACCTTGAAAGACGGGGTATTAAGTTTTGCGCTGACAGTCATAGCCAAAAAAGCCGATAACACGATTGATTACTTAGACCTTAGCGTTACCGGTGGCACGCTGACCTTAGCGTTACCGGTGGCACGCTCTGCGCCGGGAAATGGCAGCATATCGCGGCTATCTACGATGGGTCTTCGATGAAAGTTTTTGTTAATGGTATTGAAACAGCTAATTTAGCGACCAAGGATTACGACATTTTTTGGGGATACGGCGGTAATCCCGCACTAGGCTATGATACCGGCAATGCTAGTCGCCTAAAACTCAAAGGTAAAGTTGATGATTTTCAAATTTGGGATCAAGCGCTAGCCGCTAACCAACTAGGTGATAGTCACGCCAATACGGGTTTATCGTGTGGCAATACTAGGCCCATTGCTGACACAGGAGTTAAACATAAATATGTCTCTGTCAATCAATATTTCGCTTTAGATGGTCGTAATAGCTATGACCCCGATAACGCGCCAGAAACACTTCGCTATACTTGGCGACAAATAGCCGGGGACGCTCAGCTCAGCTTTGTTTCTAACGATGCTAACTCTGCTACACCACAACTTAACGCTAATAAGGTTGGTACTTATCTTGTCGAGTTAATCGTCAATGATGGCGAGACCGACAGCCTTCCTGACACCGTTACCATCGAAGTAATGCCTGAAAACGTCTATAGCCGATGTGTTGATTCCTGCCAATTATCGGCAGAAGATGAAAGATGCCTATTAGCCGATGGCGCTTGTCGGCTTGGATGTCTGGTAAGATACGGCACAGAAAAGTCACTGTTACGTTCGGCCGCAAAACCCATTTTTGATTTAAATGAGTACCGACAAACTTATAAACAATTAGTCGATCAAATCCTAGGCACTAATCCCGACGGCCAGCGCTATCTTCAGTTGTTTGAGCATTACACGCCTGAACTTCTACAAATCGCTACGGCCAATCCAGAACTTGTAGAAGAAATTTTTGGTTCGTTACAACGATTCCAGCCCATGATGAAAGCCTTATTGGAAGGCAAAAGCGCTGAAATCATCATCGCTTACGGCGACATCAAAAGAGTGGACGAGATATTAACTCAGTTAGCCAATTTAGGTAGTCCAAATTTACGCCAAACGATTAATAATGAACGGCAACGCTTGGGCAACTTAAATAATTTTGTCGGCAAATCCTTAATTGACGCCCAATCAAAGGTCTTAGGTCACGGCGTATTCCTACCACGTTTAAGCAATCCTTAACAGGAGCATTTACCATGTCTACTCAGCCTTTAATGTCAATAAGCCTATTATTGTTTATGACGGTATGCCCTACGATGAATCAGGCCGCAAGCAAAGCACTGCAATCAAGCGTCGTCTTAATCAACAGCCATAATGAAATTAACACGGCTAAAATCAACTTTTATCAGCAAGGCGTGTTAACCCGCTCCGACACGCATAACCTAACCGGGCATGGCTCAGTCGTGCTAGCCATGCCTGAAGCGGGTTTTAATGGTTCAGCCAGTGTCGAAGCGGAGCATCCCATCATCGCTCATGCGCTAAGCACCCGTGCCGATAATAAAGCCATCGAAATATACAACGGTTCTATCACCGCATCAGAACTGTATTTTCCTCTGTTCTGGCAACGTGCGAGCACCGAGCAAAGCAGCCTAATTAGCTTACAAAATCCTAGATCCGACAAAAACATTAAGTTTACTGCCCAATTTTTCGATAACTTAGGCAATAAAATGCGCATACTTACCAAAACACTGACACCGCTTGCGCGTTACGATTTAGATTCCAATAAATTATTCAAACAACAAGCGGTAGCATTAAGTGTACACATTACTGCCGATAACGCCTTATCTGGCGTCGAGCAATTGCGTTATGCACGCGATACCGCAGCCATAGAAGCGGTATTACCCGCTCTGGCCGATAATCAACGCTATTGGGTAAGTCCTATAGTTAAACAACAAGACGCTAAAACCGAGTTAGCATGGACTGAATTAACTATACACAACACAAATGAGCAACCTACCACCATCACAACGCTTTTTTATACGGATCAAGGTGTTCTAACAGCGCGTAAACGCAAAATGATTCCAGGCCTGGGTTTTGTTAAATTAAACACCCATTCGCTAAAACCAAGCAATTTTAATGGCTATGCAGTTATTACCGGCAGTCATCTTGCTATACAAGCCGCTAATATACAGAATACTGGACTGGCTATCGCAGGAAACGCCGCTGTTAACGAAACCCAAGCAGGTGCCCAATGGGCGTGTACGCATATCAGCACTAACACACAATCTACACGCACCAATCAAATACACTTGCTTAATTTAAATAAACAAACCGAAACTATCCAGTTCGAGCAATTTGCCCCCGAAACAGGCATCAGTTTGGCAAAACAGGACGTCACGCTAAAACCCAAGCAGTTAAAAGCATTGGCATTAACCGCTACTAACGATACAAACACATCCTCTATCTACTCTAGCTTAGCCATGATTAGTGGCAGCGCCAACGCTAAGCTCATCGCCACCGTCAGCCAAGAAACAGCCAAACAAGGCGATGCCAGCTTTAACTGCCAGCGTCTTGATACCAAGCAATAGTTCACCGTCAACACGAACTCAAGGTGGATTGGCTTTTGCAGCCACACAATACAGTATTAGCTCCCTTGCTTTGGTAAAGTTAATATATTCTTCGTGTTGTTTTTGTAACAATGATTGAAAATTCAGCGAACATACACCCATCATAATTTAACTTCGCATAAATAAAATGCTTTTAATTCAGCCTATTAGCTTATAAGCAAAATAGGCAAGCTTATTGCTTTATTAATTTCAGCGAGGTGAACATGACAATACACTTAAGTTCTATGATGCCAGATCGCTCTCTCGATGAGAGTGAGTTAATCCAAGCAATTGTAAAAATAGCCATGCTGTTGGCAAAAGCAAAAAAGGAACAAATACCAAAGACGCCATCGTTAGATATTATATTTTTACCACCTAGCCAACAAGAACAAGCGGCCTTTACTGGTTTACGCTTAACTTCGTTTGATAAAGCCAGCCAAACACTAACCATAGAATCTGCTGTACCGGAAAAAATGGTAGCCTCTACACATGCTCAGCGTTTTGTTATTGCAGTCATATTGGATGCGATTGATGCCGCCAAAGAGTTTTTTAACGAACAGAATATTCCTTTTAATCAAGCACAGTATTCAGCTTTAATTGACTTTATCGACCCTACGAGTCAACCTACCGTGCATTAAGGACTAAATTGCGGCAGTCAATCAAGAAATCATTAATCAACAGTAACTAACTGCTAATACCTAGGTATTCGTACGCATTAATTTAGTGCTTTTTATCTTTCACACTTCACATATTCACCTTAAAGTCTTTACTATAGCTATTCTCTTAGCATAAATAGTTGCCTAACAAATCTAAAATTGCGAAATACCCTACAAAAAAAACGCTTATCAATTCACGTTTTAACATTTTTATCGTTCTCTCCAGTATCAATAAACAAATTAACTGCTAGTCTAGTTATCTAGCACATCCGCATGTACTTATAAAAACTGACGCTGAGGAGAAATAAATGTCATCTAAATACAGTATTAGCATTACCCCAAACCAAATCTTGTTTCCTGAACATACACTAGGCGAATGGACTAACCCTTATGCCTTTGCCGCGATTAAAGCTGACGGTTCTGTTGTTACTTGGGGTGTAAGCTCAGCCGGCGGCGATAGCAGCGCCGTGGCGGTAAAATTAACAGGCGCGCCAGGATTTTTCGCGAAAGCTAAAATGGGATCCATCCGATTTTAGCAGCGAAAAATTACCTGGCGGTTATTGCCTTCGGCTGCCCGCGTTCGTCCTGCTCCGGCTGCGGCGCACAACTGCCCTTCGGTACGCTGTGTGCCACTAGCCTGCGCAAATGACTTGACGCCGTGTCGTGATGGCCTTGCATGTTGACTGCGCTTCCGCTCGCGCTCCAACTTCGTCAACACGCCCGGCCCCTACGGCTACGCGGGGGTCGTCGTACACCGCTCCACTATCGTTACGCTTCCTGTACTCCTTCATGGTAGAATTGACGTAATACAAATATATTCTAATAACCAAGCATTTGCTGCTTTGCGCGCTAACGGTTCGGTCGTTACTTGGGGCACAGATTTCTCTGGTGGCGACAGCAGTGCAGTCACCAAACAATTAAATGGCAAAATTGACGTTATAAGTATTTTTTCAACTGGCTTCGCCTTTGCGGCTTTGCGTGTTGACGGCTCTGTAGTCACATGGGGTACGGACGAGGCTGGTGGTGATAGTAGTGCAGTAGCTGCTGCGTTAAATGGCAGTGTAAGCAAAATATTTTCAACCTACTCTGCTTTTGCTGCTTTACACAATGATGGCTCAGTGGCTACCTGGGGAAATACGCTAGCAGGCGGCGATAGTAGCGGAGTAATAGCTCAGCTTGTGAACGTCACCAGCATTTATTCAACGGCCGAAGCCTTTGCCGCCTTGCGTGCTGATGGCTCAGTGGTTACCTGGGGCAATGCTTTAAGTGGCAGTGATAGTAGTGCTGTTAGCACCGCATTAAATGGCACAAACGATGTTATCACTATTTTTTCCACTTTTGATTCGTTTGCTGCGTTACGCGCGGACGACTCAGTGGTTACCTGGGGCTTTAGCGCCGGTGATAGCAGTGCGGTCGCAGAGCAGTTAAACGGCTCTGTCGATGTTGTAGAAATTTTCTCAACCGATACCGCGTTTGCAGCTTTAAGAGCAGATGGCTCGGTAATTACTTGGGGGAACGAAGTTTCCGTCCAAGCGTTCAACGACGTCGCAGAGCAATTAAACGGCACTATAGATGTTGTTAACATTGTTTCGTTTAATACAGAATCAATTAATGGCGCTCAGTCTATTAGCCTTAATGGTGGATTCGCTGCATTGCGCGCCGATGGCTCAGTGATTTGGTGGGGAGGTGGACTAAATAGCACGCCTAGCTCCAATACTAGCATCGTTGCAAAACTAAACGGCACGATTGATGTAATCGAACTTTGCGCTACAACTGATGGTTTTGCGGCGCTACGTGCGGATGGCTCGGTCATAAAAGTAGGCGCTTTTGATAGCGATGAAGTGACTACTGATGAATTAGACGGCACTATTGATGCAGTTAAGCTTTTCTCAAATGGCAGCGCATTTGCCGCCTTACGCGAAGACGGCTCCGTAGTGACCTGGGGCGATGATAACTATGGCGGCGATAGCTCTAGCGTTGCCGATTTAATTAGCTCAGACGTTGTCAGCGTCGTAAATATTGCAACAGATGATGTCTACCATCATACAACACACGTTGGGCTTTCTCTAACCGGCGACAACAATGACAACAAATTATCAGGCGGCCAAAATAACGACTCAATTAGAGGCTTAAGCGGAAATGATGTCCTATATGGCAAAGCAGGTAATGATGCGCTGCTTGGCGGTTTTGGCGATGATACCTTGTCGGGCGGCGATGGCAACGATACTCTGAGTGGTGGTGCAGGTAGTAATGTGCTAAAAGGCGGTCAAGGCGATGACAGCTTTATCATGCATGGACTGGGTCACGACACAATTATCAATTTTGCCGTACAACACGACACTTTGGTACTCGACATCAGTTATTTTTTGAGCTTAACTGGAATCGGTACGCTATCTGCTGGTAACTTCGTTATTAACTCAACCGCTCAAGATGCTGATGACTACCTTGTTTACGACAACACCACCGGCATCTTGTATTATGATTTTGATGGTAGTAACGGGCTTTCAGGTGGCGAGGCTATCGCAACCTTAGGCACAAATCTAGCCTTAACACATGAGAATTTTACTGTAATATAGCTTTTACAGTCATTAGTTGATGAACTAGCCTACAACATTGGCGTAAGAGCTGTGTTCGGTTTCATTCCTTGCTAATCATAAATTCTGCAACGAATGAAACCACCACTCTCTTTTTCATCTTCATCTAGCCCCCCCCTGTTATAGTCATAGCACAGCTCACAGGCTTGCCAAATAAAACGCCCCACGCTTGGCTCCTCCATGCATTCCATAACCTGATACCAATTAGCCCAGTAGGGATAAACCGACTAATAGAATGCCAATGCGAGTTGATGTGAGGGTAGTTCGGTTAAGCGTGTTGCTCAATGCCTTAGGCTAACAATTCCAACGCCCATTGTGCCATGTTGTGCGATGCGCCGCCTTGTCCTAAGCGCTGTTTAACATCGTTCAGCTCTTTGCGCATATTGTCAGCATAAACGGTGTCGCTTAACAATTTTATGGATTCTTGTGCGAGTGCTGGCGCGTTGGCTTCATGTTGGATGAATTCACGGATAATGGCTTTGCTGGCTACGATATTCGGCAAGCCAATAAAAGGTATTTTGACCAATAAGCGTCCTAGGCCATAGGTTAAAGGGGACAGGCGATAAGCGATAAGCATAGGTATACCTAATAAAGCGACTTCAAGCGTTGCAGTGCCTGAGGAGGTCATAACTGCGTCGCAGCATTGCACGACGTCGTACATTTCATTTTTGACTATCTTAAGTGTGAGGCTAGAGCCTAAATAGTGACCTAGCAAGTCATCGCTAATGGACTGTGCTTGAGGTAAAACCAATTGCACATCAGGACGTTGTTTGATGATTAGCTCAGCGGCAGCGAACATCACGGGCAGTAAGCATTTAATTTCATTGGCTCGACTGCCTGGCAACAAGCCCAATACAGGCTTGTTAGGGTCTAAGCCATAGCGCCGCATCGCTTCTTGTTTGCCATAGACGGGCTTGACTTTATCGACCGACGGATGCCCCACATAACGCACAGGTACGTTTTCAGCCTCATAGTAACAAGTCTCAAACGGGAAAATGACGGCCATAGCGGTTATAACTTTTGCGTATTGTTTAACCCGACCGGGTCGCCAAGCCCACACTTGCGGGCTGACATAAAACAAGACTTTAATGCCTAAGCGTTTAGCGTAGCTTGCAAGTTTAAAATTAAAATCTTTGTAATCGACACACACCAGTAAATCAGGTTTACGCGTTTGTAACAGGTTGCACATTAACTGTAACGCCCGGCGAATTTCTGGGTAATGTTTAATAACTTCAATAACGCCAATAACGGCTATAGATGTGGAATCATAGACAACATCAATACCCGCAGCGCGCATCGCCGCTGCACCCATGCCAAATGCACTAACTTGAGGACTGAGCTCGCGCATTTCTAAAAACATATTCGCTGCATGTTTGTCGCCGGAGGCTTCGCCGGCGCTAAACATGATAACAGGCGGTTTTGCTTGATTAGCCATGAGTTAAGGCGTTACGAATCACGCCAGCAATTTGTGCTATATCGGCCTCACTTAAGAACGGGCATATCGGTAACGAGAAGCATTGGGCCGCGACGGCTTCTGTATTAACTAGTTGTACGCCCTGACATTCTTGCGCGAACGCTTTTTGTTGATGCAGCGGTACGGGATAATACACGGCACAACCGATTTGCTCTGCTTGTAAGGCTTTCATAATGTCATCGCGCTGCTCTGATAACAGCGTGTATTGATGATAAACATGTTCGCCAATATTATCGGCAAAAGGTGTTGTTAACGGTAAATCGGCGAGTAATTCATTATAGCGCTGTGCTACTTGGCGACGCGCTTGGTTATAGTACTGAATGCGTTTTAATTTAACTCTTAGCACAACAGCTTGCATATCATCTAAACGGCTGTTGTAGCCAATGACGTCGTGATAGTAACGAATATCAGAACCGTGATTACGCAATTGTTTAATTTTTGCCGCGACCGTATCCGAATCGGTGACGACCATACCACCATCACCAAATGCGCCTAAATTTTTGCTGGGGAAAAAACTAAATCCGCCCGCTTGGCCGAATGTGCCGGTTTGTTTACCTTGAATAC
>CAWUNX010000146.1:0-8756 GCA_963923905.1 uncultured Methylocucumis sp. | reverse complement strand
GATGTGTATAAGAGACAGTGCGTTAACCTCGGTACGCGCGGTAGAAAATGCCTTAAATATTAACATTCCTGAAAACGCGAACTCGATTCGTAACATCATGCAGCTTAGTTTACAAGCGCATGACCATTTAGTGCATTTTTATCATTTACATGCGTTGGATTGGGTGAATCCGGTTAATGCGTTAAAAGCCGACCCTATCGCCACGTCAGCTTTGCAACAAGCGATTTCTCCTAGCAATCCTAAATCGTCGCCGGGGTATTTTCGCGATACGCAAAATCGCTTAAAAAAATTCGTCGAATCGGGTCAATTAGGGCCGTTTAAAAATGGTTATTGGACAAATCCAGCGTATTTATTGCCACCAGAGGCGGATTTATTAGCAGTGACGCATTATCTGGAAGCATTGGATTTTCAGAAAGATATTATGAAAATCCGCACTGTTTTCGGTGGCAAAGACCCGCATCCTAATTGGTTAGTCGGTGGCGTGCCGTGCGCGATTAATATCGATGGTATCGGTGCGGTGGGCGCGCTGAATATGGAGCGGCTTAATCTGGTGTCGTCGATTATCGATAAAACCATTAGCTTTATCGACCAGATTTACATCCCAGATTTACTGGCGATTGCGCAATATTATAAAGGTTGGCTATACGGTGGTGGTTTATCGGGTGCCAGCATGTTGTCGTATGGCGACATTCCTGACCAAGCCAATGATTATTCGGCTGCCAATTTGTTGATGCCGCGCGGGGCGATTATTAACGGCGATTTAAGCAAAGTGCATGAAGTTGATTTAACCGACCCTGAGCAAATCAAAGAGTTTATTCCTCATTCTTGGTACAGTTATCCCGATGAAGCCATTGGCTTACATCCTTGGGATGGCGTTACTGAGCCGAATTATAAAATCGGCCCGAATACCAAAGGCGACAGAACGCATATTCAACAATTAGACGAAGCGGCTAAGTATTCGTGGATTAAAGCGCCGCGCTGGCGCGGTCACGCCATGGAAGTCGGACCTCTGGCGCGTTACGTCATTGGTTATGCTCAAGGTAATAAAGAAATCACTGAGCAAATTAATTTTGTGTTGAAAACCTTAGATGTGCCGGTGACAGCGTTATTTTCTACGTTAGGTCGCACTGCCGCGCGTGGCTTAGAAGCGCAATGGGCGGCTGGCAAAATGCGTTATTTCATGGATAAACTCATGGCTAATATTAAAGCCGGTGATTTAACCACGGCTAATGTAACCCGTTGGGATCCAGACACCTGGCCGAAAGCGGTTAAAGGTGTAGGTTTTACCGAAGCGCCACGCGGTGCGTTAGCGCATTGGTTGAAAATTGAAGACACTAAAATTGCCAATTATCAATGCGTAGTACCCACTACTTGGAATGGTTCGCCGCGTGATGAGCAAGGCAATATCGGTGCTTTTGAAGCGTCTTTAATGAATACCAAAGTCGAGCGACCAGAAGAGCCGGTTGAAATTTTACGCACTTTACACAGCTTTGATCCGTGCTTGGCGTGTTCTACGCATGTGATTAGCCCTGATGGTCAAGAACTCACTCAAGTAAAAATTCGCTAAAGGGAGAGACTCTAATGCACAAATTAATTGCTTTGTTAACGTTATTAACGATGACTCGCGAAGCGCTAGCACACGAAAACGCTGACGTTGATAGTTTTACCCATAGCTTAGAACATTTAGCCATGATGTATCCACACGGTAGTTCTTTGTTCGCGCTAATCTTGGCTGCACTGATGAGCGGTTTGATGCTTTATTATCGGAGAATGTTATGACTCAGGCTTCGACACCGGTTTACGTCTACGAATTGCCGGTTCGCCTTTGGCATGGTGTGAATGCGTTGGCGATAGTGGTGTTAAGCGTTACCGGTTATTTAATCGCTGAACCGTTAGCATCACCGTCCGGTGAAGCCTCTGAGCATTTTGTAATGGGTTATATTCGTTTTGCTCATTTTGCTGCTGGCTATGTACTGGCTATTGGTTTGTTAGCGCGTATTTATTGGGCTTGCGTGGGTAATAAATATGCACGACAAATTTTTCTACCCCCGTTATGGCGCGCACGTTATTGGCAAGGCGTATTAAGAGAGATTCGCTGGTATTGCTTTTTAGAACAACAACCTAAACAGCATTTAGGCCATAATCCGCTCGCGGTGTTAGCGATGCATATTATGTTTGTCTGGGGTTCGGTGTTTATGATTGTCACAGGTTTTGCGCTTTACGGTGAAGGCGAGGGACAACATAGCTGGCAATACGCTTTGTTTAGCAGTTGGGTCATGCCTTTATTCGGCGATAGCCAAAGCGTACATAGTTGGCATCACTTATTCATGTGGTTAATCGTGTGTTTTGTGCTAGTGCATGTTTACGTTGCTATTCGTGAAGATAAGCTATCCGGGCAAAGCGTATTAGCGACAATAAAAACGGGTTGGCGCACGTTTAAAACCGATAAGCCGGTCTCTAATTCTCATTAGGCAACGATGAACGCGCAACCTTCTATTTTGTTACTGGGCATTGGTAACGTACTGTGGGCGGACGAAGGTTTTGGTGTGCGTGTCATTGAGCAGTTACAACGTCATTACCGCTTTCCAGAGTCTGTTAAGGTGTTAGATGGCGGTACGCAAGGTATTTATTTGGTTGAACATGTGCAAGCCGCCGATGTGTTGATTGTGTTTGATGCGATTGATTATGGTTTGGCGCCGGGTACGTTAAAACAAATCGTTAATGAGCACGTGCCTAAGTTTTTGGGTGCTAAGAAAATGAGTTTGCATCAAACCGGTTTTCAAGAAGTGCTGGCAATGGCTGAGATGCTAGGTCGTTATCCTGAGCAGTTATTGCTTATCGGCGTACAACCAGAAGAATTAGAAGATTATGGCGGTAGCTTACGGCCTGGCGTGAAAGCGCAACTTCAGCCCGCCATAGAGTTAGCCTTAACTTATCTCCAAACGTTTGGTATTCATGCCGAAATCATTTCTACGCCAGTAGACTTAGCCGATCCTATGCTGGATATGCAACGTTATGAACAAGAGCGACCTGCTGAAGATGTGGCGTGCCGCATCGGTGATGAGCGGGTTTTATGTTCAGACGCGTTTAGCTTGCAACCGCCTAAAGCGGGTTCAGGTATGGAAGTAGCTGTCGATTATCGAGGGCAGTATTAATGTGCATAGGTTTAGCGATGCAAGTGCTAGAGGCTCAAGAGGCATCTGCGTGCTGTGAGTATCAAGGACAAAAATTCAACATCGATATGATGCTAGTCGGCGAGCAACCAGTAGGCACATGGGTTTTAGTCTTTTTAGATACGGCACGCGAAGTCATTAGTCCAACACGCGCTAAGCTGATTAATGATGCGCTGATGGCGGTACAGTTAGTGATGCAAGGTGAAACGCATTTCGATGATTTATTTGCCGATTTAGTGAATCGCCCCCCTGAATTACCGGAGTTTTTACGATGACGTCAGTTTATTTACCTATTATCGGCCAAGGCAGCCAACCTGCGGAGGCAGACGGCTTTGAACTGAGTTATCCCGTTATGCCTGAGGCTATGACGATTTATCGTATGCCAGAATTATCGGCTGATTTAAATAGCTCCGAGTTAGCGCAAGCTAAACACGTGTTGCAAACCTTGCTGCAAGATTTGGTGGATTACTCTAGTGAGGCTCCTCATACCTATCAGCGCATCGATTTAAGTCATTGCGATGCCAGTAATAAGCAGTTTTTAGATGAATTGCTAGGCGAAGGTGAGGTTAGTGTTAGTGTATTAGGCATAGACGGTTCTGTTCGTATACAAGAGTCAGTATTAGCCGGTGTTTGGCGTATACAACATTTAAACGCGGCAACCCTTATCGCTGATTATTTAGAAGTCGGCGCGATTCCAAGCTTAGTGACGACCATTTTTAACACAGCGGGTGACCATATTGATGCGGACATGAGTGAATTACCAGAGGGCGTGATGAATGCCCCAGCGTTATTAACCGAGTTAAACGCACAGATTAGCGCTTATTTACCTGGACAAACTGAGCATGTGATTAATCTAAGCTTGTTACCGCAAACGGAGCAAGATTTACAGTTTTTAGAGCAGCGCTTAGGTTTCGGTAATATCACGATTCTGTCGCGCGGTTATGGTAATTGCCGTATTAGCGCGACCGCTACGCGTTATGTGTGGTGGGTGCGTTATTTTAATTCGCAAGACACGCTGATTTTAAATACCTTAGAAGTCAGTGCCGTGCCTAATGTGGCTTGCGCATCGGCTGAAGATATTGCTGATAGTCATCAACGGTTACAAGAAATCTTAGCCATTTATGATGCATAAGGCTTTTTTTGCTGGCGCGTTTGGCCTCGATAGCCAGCGCTTAACGCCAGAGGCGAAATTAGAGTGCAAGACTTGTTGGTATGTGTACGACCCGGCGGAGGGTGATGACGAATCACAAACTCCACCGGGCACGGCGTTTGCCGATTTGCCTGAACATTGGACTTGCCCACAATGTAGCGCTACTAAACAGGATTTTTTAGTGTTAATGGATTAGCGGCTAATGGTTGAAGAAAGGCTAAAGGAGTAGAGATGGACTGGCGCACTCAGGAACAGCTTCATCAGGCGTTAGAACAGGCGTTTAACACCATATTTGACCAACAGATGCGTGAGACTGCGCTGGTCAATAGCCAGTTGTCGGTTAAGGCCTTGGGCTTTAGTCGATTCAAGCAAGATTGGTTCGGCATTATGATTACGCCGTGGTTTATGAATTTATTGCAACTTCCAGATCATGCTGCTGATAGATCTGATTGGATACCGGGTAAGCAGTATCGTCAGCAGTTTCCTGTTGGCGAGTTGGACTTCACTTTTGCGCACAGTCAGGATTTAGGCTGTTATGCGCAATGTTCGCTGTTTTCTCCAATGTTTGAATTTGCTAATCAAGAAGCGGCAATCGCCGTTGCTGAGCAATGCTTACAGTTGCTATTTATCCCGCCTAGCTCTAAGTCATTGACTCGCCGTGGGCTATTGACGATGGGGCATGCGTCAGAGCCATGACAGCGGCGGGTAATATTTATATTTGCTTAACTCATGATGCAGGGCAAGTGCGTGAGCTTGCTATTCAATCAACTCGACCACGCGGCCTTACGCAGTTATTCAACAATAAAACGCCAGAGCACCTATTAACTCTGTTGCCGTTGCTGTTTACGCTGTGTGCGAATGCGCAAGCGTTTAGTGCTCTATTAGTTTGTCGTTCTGCCTTGGATTTAAGTGATGAAGCAGAAGCTGATAAAGCGCGCGAATGCTTAGTGCGATTAGAAACTTTACGCGAACACTTTTGGCGGATTATTGTTGATTGGCCGGTATTGCTAGATCATCAAGCCGATAAAACCGAATTGGCGCGGTTTTTGGCCTTAGAACGAGAAGCGAAGGCGGCGTTATTCAAAAACGGCGAGGCATTTAAACTTTCAAGCTGTTTTTTAGGTTATTCAAACCGTTGGCACGATTTAGTTGCCGACGTGATAGCCTTGCTGGCTCGGGTATTATTTGAGGGCGATTGGCTACATTTTGCTGAGCTTAGTCATGCTGAACAGCTAGCGGCTTGGGTTCATCAGCATTCGTGTTTACCAGCGCAGTTGTTAAAGACCTTACATGCTAATGACTGGTTGACAGTCGGTCATCATGAGCACGCGCATTTGCCCATACATGCCCTAGATCAATTACATGGGCAATTACAACATGCTGATTTGCAGGCTTTTTGCCAGCAACCATCATGGTATCAAACACCTGTTGAAACGACGCCATTAAGCCGATTACAACAACAGCCACTCGTGGCAGCGCTCACTCAACGTTATGGTCATGGCTTATTAACCCGTTTTTGTGCTGTTTTACTAGACATAGTTGATTGTCTTAAGCGCTTGCAACAGCCTGATTTATCGGTGTCGTGCTATAAAACTGGCGCAGTGCGTTTCGCGGAAGTCCCAGCGGCTAGAGGTTTATTAATTCATAGGCTCGAATTACAAGACGGCTTAGTGTACGATTACCAGATTATCGCGCCTACTGAATGGAATTTTCATCCTAATGGCGTATTAGCGGCAAGCTTAAGAAACTTATCCGCCGCTAATGCTACCGAATTAAAACAACAAGTACACTGGTTGGTTCACGCTATTGACCCCTGTGTAGCTTATTCATTGATATTAAAGCCTTAAAAGCATTGTGTTAACTATGCATGAAATGTCTTTATGCGAAAGTGTGTTAGATATTCTTGAACAACAAGCACTCGCGCAACAATTTAATCGTGTTAAGACAGTTTGGTTGGAAATAGGCCAATTATCGAGTGTAGAGCCGGATGCGATGCGGTTTTGTTTCGATGTTGTAACCAAACATACCTTGGCTGAACACGCACGTTTAGAAATTATTGCCAGCCCTGGCAGGGCTTGGTGTCTGCCTTGCGGACAAGAAATTGCTGTACAAACCCTATATGATGCCTGTCCACTCTGCGGCAGTGCCCAATTACAAGTCGTCAGCGGTGATGCCATGCGAATTAAAGAACTGGAGGTAGAATAATGTGCGGTGTCTGCGGTTGCGGTGAAGAGCATACTCACTCGCATGAAGAAAACAGTCATGACCATTCTCATCACCACCACCATGAAGTAGCGCATAGCCATGCGCCGAGCTTAACACCCGCCCGTATGGTGCAAATAGAGCAAGATATTTTGGCGAAAAACAACGCCTATGCCGATGATAACCGGTGTTACTTTGCTGAGCGTGGTTTATTGGTATTAAATTTAGTATCGAGTCCGGGTTCAGGTAAAACCACGTTATTAACGGAAACGATTAGTAAACTTAAGGATGAGATAACAATAGGGGTTATCGAAGGCGACCAACAAACCAGCCGGGATGCTGAGCGTATTCGCGCAACAGGCGTGCCAGCCATACAAATCAATACTGGTAAAGGCTGTCATTTAGATGCGCATCGCGTAGGCCATGCCTTAGAACAGCTAAACGTGCCGAATCGTAGCGTGTTATTTATTGAGAATGTGGGCAATCTCGTGTGTCCTTCGGCGTTTGATTTGGGTGAAGCGCATAAAGTTGTGGTGTTATCCGTTACTGAGGGTGAAGATAAACCGATTAAATACCCGGATATGTTTAGGGCATCGGATTTAATGATTTTGAACAAAATTGATTTATTACCCCATCTGGATTTTGACGTTGACCAGTGTTTGCGTTATGCCAAGCAAGTTAATCCTAAAATCAAAGTCTTGCTCATCTCGGCTAAAACCGGTGAAGGCATGGCGAATTGGTTGAACTGGTTAAAAGCAGAGTTGGTGTTGCAGGGGATTGAGTATGCTTGAGCGAAACAGTTATTAATCCTCTCCAATAGAGTTATCTTATGTGCCTTGCCATCCCTGCCCAAATTCTAACCATAGCCACCGATTTGCAAACAGCGACGGTTACCGTCGATGGTGTCAATATAGACGTATCATTAGCCTTAGTGGATGATGTCTGCGTAGGCGATTATGTACTGGTTCATGTCGGTTTCGCGCTAAACAAAATTGATGAAGCAGAAGCTCAACAAACACTCGCGTTATTTGCTGAAGCCGGTTTAATGGCATCATGAAATATATTGATGAATTTCGTAGCCATGAGATAGCCAAACAACTGGCAGCGGCAATAGCGAACGCCGTAGACCCTAGTCGTCATTATCGGTTAATGGAGTTTTGTGGCGGTCATACCCATGCGATTTTCCGCTATGGCGTACAAGATTTAATGCCGCCTAATGTCGAGTTTATTCATGGTCCAGGTTGTCCGGTTTGTGTACTGCCAATTGCGCGTATCGATAGTGCTATTCGTTTAGTGAAGCAGCATAATGTGATTTTATGCACCTACGCCGATTTGATGCGGGTTCCTGCTAGCGAGCGACAAAGTTTGTTGAAGGCAAAAGCAGCGGGTGGCGACATTCGCATGGTGTATTCGACACAAGATGTATTAAACATTGCGCAAGCTAACCCTAATCGTCAAGTTGTGTTTTTCGCCATAGGCTTTGAAACAACGACACCGGCGACAGCTGTCGCTATTAAACAAGCACAGGCGTTAGGCTTAACTAATTTTTCGGTGTTTTGTAACCATGTGCTTACGCCTGCCGCCATGCAAGCACTTTTAGATGCCGAGCCTTCGATTGCTGTTGATGGTTTTTTAGGCCCATCGCATGTGAGCACGATTATTGGCGGCCAAGCTTATGAGCGTTTTGCTAGCGACTATGGCAAACCGATAGTGATAGCAGGTTTTGAACCGCTCGATGTCATGCAATCGGCGTTAATGTTAATTCAGCAACTGAATTCTGGTCGCCATGAGGTCGAAAACGAGTATCGCCGAGCCGTTACCCGCGACGGTAATCAAAAGGCCCAAGCATTAGTGAACGAAGTATTAGAGCTACGTCCACAGTTTGAATGGCGTGGTTTAGGTTTTATTGCTAATAGCGCGCTGAAATTAAAACCTGCGTATGTTGAGTTTGATGCTGAAGCGCGATTTGCTATGGCCGATGTATCGGTCAAAGACGTTAAAGGTTGTGAGTGTCCGGCTATTTTGCGCGGGATAAAAAAACCTAAAGATTGTAAGCTGTTAGGTACGGTGTGCACACCGGAAAATCCAATGGGTTCTTGTATGGTGTCATCCGAAGGTGCATGTGCGGCTTATTGGTCTTATGGACGTCTAAGCTCCATTGTGGATTGATATGGTCGCAAAATACCCTAATCCTTACACCGACTTTGGTTTTAAACGTTTATTCGGCGAAG